>DASQVB010000307.1:0-9405 GCA_035640975.1 Pseudonocardiaceae bacterium | reverse complement strand
GCAGCAGTCAGGAGTGCACATGTTTGAGAGGTTCACCGACCGCGCGAGGCGGGTGGTTGTGCTGGCCCAGGAAGAGGCCAGGATGCTCAACCACAACTACATCGGCACCGAGCACATCCTGCTGGGTCTGATCCACGAGGGCGAGGGCGTCGCGGCTAAGGCCCTCGAATCGCTGGGGATCGCCCTGGAGGGGGTGCGCCAGCAGGTCGAGGAGATCATCGGCCAGGGCCAGCAGGCTCCATCGGGTCATATCCCGTTCACCCCACGGGCCAAGAAGGTGCTGGAGCTGTCGTTGCGCGAGGCGCTGCAGCTTGGGCACAACTACATCGGTACCGAGCACATCCTGCTCGGGCTCATCCGGGAAGGCGAGGGCGTGGCCGCGCAGGTGCTGGTCAAGCTCGGTGCCGACCTCAACCGGGTGCGCCAGCAGGTGCTGCAGCTGCTGTCGGGTTACCAGGGCAAGGAGCCCACCGAGTCCGGCTCGGGCCGTGGCGAGGGCACTCCGTCGTCGTCGCTGGTGCTCGACCAGTTCGGCCGCAATCTCACCGCAAGCGCGCGCGAGGGCAAGCTCGATCCGGTGATCGGGCGCGGCAAGGAGATCGAGCGCGTCATGCAGGTGCTGTCTCGACGCACCAAGAACAACCCGATCCTCGTCGGAGAGCCCGGTGTCGGCAAGACTGCCGTCGTCGAAGGCCTGGCGCAGAACATCATCAAGGGCGAGGTGCCAGAGACGCTCAAGGACAAGCAGCTTTACACCCTTGACCTCGGCTCGCTGGTTGCCGGTTCCCGATACCGTGGTGACTTCGAGGAGCGTCTGAAGAAGGTCCTCAAAGAGATCCGCACCCGCGGTGACATCATTCTGTTCATCGACGAGGTGCACACTCTCGTCGGGGCGGGTGCTGCCGAGGGCGCGATCGACGCCGCGTCGATCCTCAAGCCGATGCTGGCCCGCGGTGAGTTGCAGACCATCGGTGCTACCACGCTCGACGAATATCGAAAGCACATCGAAAAGGATCCCGCGCTGGAGCGCCGGTTCCAGCCGATCCAGGTCGGCGAGCCGCCGGTGGATCACACCATTGAGATCCTCAAGGGCCTACGCGACCGCTACGAGGCACACCACCGGGTTTCTATCACCGACAGCGCACTGGTCGCCGCCGCGACCTTGGCCGACCGGTACATCAACGACCGGTTCCTGCCGGACAAAGCGATCGACCTGGTCGACGAGGCGGGTGCCCGGATGCGGATTCGCCGGATGACCGCTCCGCCGGACCTGCGCGAATTCGACGAGAAGATCGCCGCGGTGCGCCGGGACAAAGAGTCGGCCATCGATGCCCAGGACTTCGAGAAGGCCGCAAAGCTGCGGGATTCCGAAAAGCAGCTGCTGGTGAAGAAGTCCGAGCGGGAGAAGCAGTGGAAGGCCGGTGACCTCGACGTCGTCGCCGAGGTCGATGAGGAGCAGATCGCCGAGGTGTTGGCGAACTGGACCGGCATCCCCGTGTTCAAGCTCACCGAGGAAGAGACCACTCGGCTGCTGCGCATGGAGGACGAGCTGCACAAGCGGATCATCGGCCAGCATGAGGCGGTCAAGGCCGTTTCCAAGGCGATGCGCCGTACCCGTGCAGGTCTAAAGGATCCCAAGCGGCCGTCCGGCTCGTTCATCTTCGCCGGCCCTTCCGGTGTGGGTAAGACCGAGCTGTCGAAGGCGCTGGCGGAATTCCTGTTCGGGGATGACGACGCGCTCATCCAGATCGACATGGGCGAGTTCCATGACCGCTACACTGCATCCCGGCTTTTCGGTGCTCCGCCCGGATACGTGGGTTACGAGGAAGGTGGTCAGCTCACCGAGAAGGTGCGCCGCAAGCCGTTCTCGGTGGTGCTCTTCGACGAGATCGAGAAGGCGCACCAGGAGGTGTACAACACGCTGCTGCAGGTGCTGGAGGACGGTCGGCTGACCGATGGTCAGGGCCGCACGGTGGACTTCAAGAACACCGTGATCATCTTTACCACCAACCTCGGCACTTCGGACATCTCCAAGGCTGTGGGTCTGGGCTTCTCGGTAGGAAACGATGAGAGCTCGAACTACGAGCGGATGAAGAGCAAGGTCAACGACGAGGTCAAGAAGCATTTCCGTCCGGAGTTCCTCAACCGGATCGACGACACGATCGTCTTCCACCAGCTCACCGAGGAAGAGATCATCAGGATGGTAGATCTGATGATCTCCCGGGTGGAGGTTCAGCTACGTAACAAGGACATGGAGCTGGAGCTCACCACGATGGCCAAGAGGTTGCTGGCCAAGCGCGGCTTTGACCCTGTGATGGGGGCCCGGCCGCTACGCCGGACCATCCAGCGTGAGATCGAGGATCAGATGTCGGAGAAGATCCTGTTCGGCGAGATCGAGCCGGGTCAGATCATCATCGTCGATGCTGAGAACTGGGACGGTGAGAGCCCGACCGAGGACGCCAGGCTGGTGTTCCGCGGCGAGCCAAAGCCGTTGCGGGTACCCGACGCGCTACCGGTTGACCTGGGAAGCGCTCCCAGCGCCGACTGATCCGCGCGAAGGGGCCCCGATCCGCACTCACGGATCGGGGCCCCTTCGCGCGTGTCGGGCTGTGGTGTACGCCGTGTCGCGCTTTGGTGTGCACCGCCACGGTTCAGGCGGTGCCGATTCACTCCGGGGTAACAGGAGATGGTTCGGCTGACTGGACGACCTCGAACTCGAGCAGGGAGGAGCCGGTGGCTACCGGCTTGGCCCGCTCGCCGGAGTGTGCTTCCATGGCCGGGCCGTTGCGCCAGGCTTGGAAGTCCTCCTCAGTCTCCCATTTGGTGTAGACGAAGTAGCGGTCCTCTCCGGTCACGGGGCGTAGCAGCTCGAAGCCCAGGAAGCCGGGGGCTGATTCCACCGAACCGTGGCGGGCGGCGAACCGACGCTCCAACTCCGGACCCGCGCCTTCGGGCACCTCGATAGCATTGATCTTCACGACGGCCATGTCACTAGCCTACGGGCGCTACCATCGCTCAGCGCTCGCCGGGCAAGGCGAAACAGCCGTCGACGGTCTGTTCCACCAGGCCGTCGACGAGCAGCGAGCCCAGGCACCGATCACGCTGCTGAGCGTCGACCCAGACTGCGTCCAGCCGGGCCCGAGGCACGGGAACCGCCGTTGCCCGCAGGACGTCGAGCAGCAAACCGCGCACTTGGCGATCGGTGCCGACAAAGCGCTGCACCGGTCGGCCGGAGCCGGTTGCGGCAGGCTTGCCCGCGCGGATCCAGGCGCAGTCACCGGCCACCGGACAGTCGACGCAGCGCGGACGGCGAGTGGTGCACACGATCGCGCCGAGCTCCATCAGTGCGGCGGAGAAGCGGTCAGCCTGCGCCTCGGGCAGCACAGCATCCACATCAGCCAGATCCCGCGAGGTGGACGGCGCTGCAGGCTCGGCCATGCCGCGAACCGCCCGAGCAACGACCCGCCGGACGTTGGTGTCCACCACCGGCACCCGCTGCCCGTACCCGAAGGCCGCTACCGCTCGGGCGGTGTAAGCGCCGATTCCGGGCAGGCTGAGCAGTGCGTCCACATCCGCGGGGACGTCGTCGTCGTACTGCGCGGCGATCACGAGGGCAGCCGCGTGCAGCCGCAGCGCCCGCCGTGGGTAACCCAGCTTTCCCCAAGCGCGGACCGCGGTCCCCGGCCTCTCGGTGGCCAAGCTCGAGGGGGTGGGCCAGCGCGCCATCCACTCGCTCCACACGTCGGCGACGCGATGCACTGGCGTTTGCTGCAGCATGACCTCGCTCACCAGCACACCCCATGGCGTGGTGCCGGGATTGCGCCAGGGAAGTTCACGCGCGTGCGCGTCAAACCAAGCAATCAGCTGTGTTGCGTTCACGGTTGTGATGCCGGTACCTCGGCAAGATCACCGGTCTCGACATCGACGACAAAGCCACGCACCGCACTGGTATTCGTCAGGAACGGGCTACGTCGGACCCGTTCCACCGACTGCCGCACGTCAGATTCGGTGTCGCGAAACGTCTCGACCGCCCAACTGGGCCGCAGGCCGGTGGCTTCCTGAAGCTCGGACCAGAACTCCTCGTCGGTGAACGTCGCCATTCCACACTTCGTGTGATGCAGCAACATCACCTCGGTGGTGTCGAGCTTTCGCTGGCTGACGGCCAGTGAGCGAATGACGTCATCGGTGACGACACCACCTGCGTTTCGAATCACGTGTGCCTCGCCCGGCTGCAGGCCGAGCAGCGCAACCGGGTCGATCCGGGCGTCCATGCAGGCCACCACGGCGACGCGCAAGCCAGGCCGAGCCGCCATCGTGCCGAGTCTGGGATCTGCGCGCTGTGCGTTGCGACCCACCAAGTCTTCGATCGCCGTCATGGACGCCTCCTTCGCTACCAAGCTGGGATAGAAGCCTGGAATGGAACATTGTGCGGGCAGCGGACCCCCGCCGTGGGTCCGGGGCCGCAGCAACCGGTCGGTTTCTCCCAGGCAGATGTGCCGACTTCGTGGGGACCGCGCTGCGCCACCGGCAATTCGGCGGGCACTTGACCGCAACTTACTGTGAGCATACCGAATCGGGTTGTAACTGCCCGGCTTACTACCTACTCTGGGCAGTGGGGCGAGGCGCGGTGATGGTGCCTGCCGATCCGTCGGTGGGCATACGTTGCTGGACGCATCGAGACGAGGTGGTGAGTGTGGTCCGTTCTCGCTCCGCTGACGAGTTCGTACACCCGGCGTTGTTCTACCGCGGCACCGGGGAGTACCTCAAATGCACGGTGCCCTTCATTCGTGACGGGTTGGCCGTCGGCGAACCCGTCGCCGTCGCCGTGCCGGGTCCGAACCTGCGGCTCATCCTCACCGAGTTGGGCGCCGACGCCGGGCGGGTGCGCCTGCTTGACATGATTCGCGCCGGCCGAAATCAGGGACGGATCATTCCCGGTGTGCTGCGTGCTTTCGCCGACGCCCACCCCGGTGGGCGAGTCCGGATTATCGCCGAACCCACGTGGTCTGGCCGCGCAACCATGGAATACCCGGCCTGTGTCCAGCACGAGGCGTTGATTGACCTCGCATTCGCCGGGCGACCCGTCACGATCCTGTGCCCATATGACGCCGACTGTCTGGGTCCGCAGACTCTCGCTGATGCTGAAGCCGGTCACCCTCTACTCATCGGTGCCAACGGTGAGCGAGCCAGTACCAGCTACCCGCCGGAACGCATCAGCGCCGACTACAACCAGGCGACACCGCCAGCGGTGGCTTCCAGCATCGTCTTCGACGCCACCAACCAGGCACTCGTCCGGCAGTTCGCCAGCGACCACGCTGCCCGCCTCGGCCTGGACGGTGATCATGCGGAACTCAAGCTGATCGTCGGTGAGTTGACGGCGAGCAGTCTTGCCCATGGCGGGGCGACTGGCACCCTGTACATCTGGGCTGAGCTGGGCTACCTGGTGTGCGAAGTCCGGGACGCCGAACACATTGTCGACCCGCTCGTCGGTCGCAGTCCGGCTGATCCGAGCCAATTACACGGCCGTGGTCTCATGTTGGCCAACTACCTGTCGGACCTGGTCCAGCAGCACACCTCCGCGCAGGGAACCACGACCCGGATCTATCTGAAGCTTCCCGCTCAAGACGAGTCTTCCAACGACCCGGGTGAGCCCATTCCCGCGGCGCGGCGCACCAGACACGCTCCGCCTCGATCGACGCCCTTGCCATGGCAGACCTACGAGGCACTGCACGCCGCTGAGCGCTTCGGGCGGTACCTCCCACAGGACGCCGCAGTCAACGAGCGGCCCCCTACCGCCGTGGTGAGCAGCGAGCGGCCCACCGCTGTGAGCAGTGAGCAGCCCAACAAGGACTGGTGCCCGGCGGAACCGGTACTCGAGGCCTTGACCGCGGTGGAGACGCTTGCTCGGGTGGTGGACCGGTGGCGCGCCAGGTTGGTGCGGCTGGCCCGGACTCGCGGCGCGCCCTGGACTGAGATCGGTCATTCACTTGGCGTGAGCAAGCAGGCGGCGCATGAACGCTACGGGCAAGCACGCCGGCGAAGGGTCAGCCGGCAACTTCCTGGCCGCGTCGGTCCGCTGCCACCGGTTCAAGGCACGTAGTCAGCGTTACCAGGCCCAGTCAGAATGCAGCTCGGCATGCCAGTAATGCGGGTACCACTGCTCGATCACGAAGCCCATCCCGACACCGCGGGCCAGTGACATGCGGCGTTCGAGCTTACGGGTGATCGGCGCACCGGGAGCGTCTTTGTTGTCCGACCACGATTCCCACTGGCGGATACATGTTCGGGTACCAAGATAGGTGTTGCGGCAGTTGCTGGGTGGCGACCACACCTGGATATGGGAGAAGTCCATGATCTTGCCGGTGTGCTGTTCAGTAATCGTTCCCCACGCCTGAAGGCAGTACGCCTGTGGTGGGATCGCCCACTGCACGTAGTGCTGACGGCCGCCATCCGACGGCACCGGCACCAAGTTCTGGCAGGACCCGTCACCGATCAATTCCCGATGAACCCGCTGCACGTAGTAAGTGCCGTGGTCACGCCATCCGTCGAGCAATACCCAGTTTCCGGAGCGGATGAACCGCTCTGCATTGGCCGGTGGCCACCTCGTCGGGTCACCCCACCACACCTCTGACTCGTTACCCAGCGGTGTCCACGACCACTGGCCCGCGGGGACGCCACCGGAGTAGAACACCCCGGCATGGCGCTGGTTCATCATCGAATAGTGGCCGTAGTCCTCTGGCGCCGCTGCGGCGACGACTTCTTCCGCAAACAGCAGCGAGGCAAGCAACACGCAGGACAGCATGGTACGCAATCCCGCCCCGATCAGGGGCCAGTCGGTGACTCTGAAGTGTCTCACGGCCCCCTCTACCGCGCACAGTCGTGACCAATCCTGTTGTCCAAATCGCTTAAACGTAACTAAACGTTACTGATCTGCCGCGACATGGACGCCGGCCAGTGGATCTGTCACCTCCCGGAGGTGGCTGGTCGAGCTCGCCGGCTGTCCCCGTCGGCAGCTGTGATCGCCGTTGACCTCAAACGCCACAGTGCGGCTGTGTGGAGTCCGGAGCTTGGCGGCGATCCTCGACGAGGAACGAGCCGACGTCCTGACGATCTACGATCCGGTAGGCGTCAGCGGGCACCCCAACCACATTCAGGTCCATCGGGTGGGTGCGCGGCCCCGAACCTGGCCGGACGCCCAGGGTTTATGAGGGACGATGAAACGAACTCAGATTCAGCGACTCGTGTGCAGGCAGCTCAGTTCGGCGTCACAGAACCCGGCTCGATTTCGATCTGGATAGCTTCGGGACGCTTAAGGAGCTGATCACCATCACCGTTGACGTGCGTGACTATCTACCGCTCAAGCGCCGGGCAATGGCCGCTCACGCCAGCCAGATCGCCGAGAGCTCTTTCTTCCTGGCGATGCCACCTCAGGCCTTCCTCGAGGGCTGGGCTACGAGTGGTTCGTCCGCCGCAGAGCACCCCCCGGGACCCGGGAGCAGGCCTCTTCGAGGCCCTCGCCTGAATCCCTCGCCACATGGATGCTTATCGCTCTTGTTTGCGCTTGGGCCGCTAGGGCCAGAGTCTGATAGGCGAGACAGTTCGCGAAGTCGTCGTGCAGTCCCATCGCTTGGGTCTGCCGTGCCTGGGCCTCCGCACCATGCGGGTCGCCGATGAACAACCTGATGTTGGCTGCCAGAGCCAGCGAGCCGGCCCGATCGCGATCCGAAGCGCCCGGAACGCGCGCGACGGCCTCAAGCTCGGCGACGCCCCGGCTCGAGCCAACCGATCGCCCACATGACCTCGCCTAGAGCCCGACGCAGGACGACCTCGTGTGCTGCCCTGGGACCGCGGGCCAGGACCTCCCGAGCGACCTGCTCAGCGTCCTTCGGTCGACCCGTCTGCAGTAACAACGGGGCTAGCTCTGCGGCCACCGCTTCCCGGTCCGGATCATCAGCATTGGTGAACTCGAAGGCCCGCTCACACAGCTTGATCGCCACCGCCAGCGATCGGGGGCGGCCTCGAAAGCCGCCTGCCGTAACCATCTTCTTGCTTCGGGATCCGCGCCGACGCCCCCAGGAACAGACGATCGGCCACCCGGCCCACTGTCGCACCGGCCGCGGTCAAGATCCTGGCCACTTCCCGGTATACCCTGCCGCAGGACCGGGCTTACGTCGTGGTGAATCACCTCCCGCATGAGCTCATGACGGAAGGCCAAACCCGCCGGGGACTCTGCCAGCAGGCCCGCGCGTAGCGCATCATCGAGTTCAGGCAGCAACGCGACTGCGCTGCGGCCAGCGACCATGGACAGTCCGGCCACCGAAATTCCCGCCCGAGCACCGCCGCCACCCTGAGGACCTCCAGGGTCGCCGGCGGTAGGAAGCTCACCCGCCGCAGGATGGTCAGCGGCAGGGTCTGGGGCAGCGAAAGGTTGGCGACATCGGCGCGTCCCTGGTCAACCTGCAGGCTTCCTTGCTCGCGCAGGGCTTTGATCAGCCCGATCACGAACAGCGGATTCCCCGCTGCCCAGGAGAGCTGCCCCGACAGCGCCGTGCCAGGCGGTGCGCCGGCTACCGCTTCCGCCAGCGCGTTAACCGCCGGATCGTCCAGAGCCTCGAGCGCGAGCTGCGCTGCGCCGTGACTCACCAGCTCCTCGATCACTGAAGTCTCCTCGGACCGTCCGGGGAAGGGGCGCAACGTGACCAGTAGCGCCACCGGCAGGTCGGATAGGGCTCGACCGATGGCTCGGACGGCGCGCAGGGTACATGGTCCGCCCAGTGCAGATCTTCGAAGGCGACGACGACCGGCCGGTCGGCCACCAGCCGCTCCAGCAGAGCGACCGATTCGTCGATGATGCGAAAACCGAGATCTGCGGCCGCAAAGCGGGCTGGTGCGTCCCCTGCGACATCTGCTGAGACATCTCAAGGGGCACTAACCGGCCTGCTTCCCCGTGATGAACCGGCCGATCGCGGCCCGCGCCGGATCCGCCGAGTCAGCCTGCAACCCGAAGGCCTCGATCAGGGCCCCGAGCGGTCGATCCGAGCCAGCTCGTCGGTCGTGCCCGAGAGAACCTGGAAGCCCTCCTCACCGGCGTGGGTCAAGGTCTCGCCCAGTAGTCGCGTCTTCCCGATCCCGGCTTCGCCCCGCATGACGGCGGCTTTGCCAGCCCCGCTGCGGGCGTCGCGGAGCACCTGCCGCAGGGGCCGCCAACTCCCGGGATCGACCAAGGAACGGGAATGCTTCTGGCCAGCCGAGCGGTCGGGTGTCCGCCGGCTGCATGGTAAGCGGCTGCGTGATGAGCGGTTGGGCGCCCTCAGTCACGCTGAGAAGGGTACGCCGCTGCGAGCTCTAGGGATTGCGCATGAAGTCCCTGAGCTGCGGTCCCAGCCACGGTTTGCGGCCCCAGGC
>DASQVB010000306.1:0-3054 GCA_035640975.1 Pseudonocardiaceae bacterium | reverse complement strand
TAGCCCTTGCGGGCAAGCATTGTGGTCAGTCTGCGTGCCACGGTGCTCGGGTCCCGGACGGTGCTGCTGCGTAGCTTGCGCCGGACAAGTTCGCGAGCCCGCTGCTCTTCTTCCTCGGGTCGCACCGTCGCCACCGCCTCGTAGACGATCTCCTCCGGCACTCCCTTGCGCCGGAGCTCCGCGCTCAGTGCCCGCCTGCCCAGACCACGGTGGTGGTGGCTCGAGTACACGGCTGACTCGGCGAAGGCGGCGTCATTCACCAGACCGACCTCGCCCAGACGGTCAAGCACTGCTTCCCCAATCTCCTCCGGAATCCCGCGTCTACAGAGGGCCTCGGCAAGCTCACCCCGGCTGCGCGGTCGCGTCGTCAGTAGCTTCAGGCAGATCCGCTGCGCCTCTGCCGCCGGACTCATAGCCGTAGTAGCCGCGGAATCCGCCGCGGCGAGCCCGTTGACTCCAGGACTGCGCCTACCCATCGCAACCCGTGGCTCACCGATGCAGGTTGGGGCCATCAGAAGTCCACCGGAGCCGGCACGGTCTGGTCAGCGTCCAGCTTCGCCCCAATACCAAGCTTGTCCTTGATTCGCTTCTCGATCTCGGCAGCGATGTCTGGGTTGTCGCAGAGGAACTTGCGGGCGTTCTCCTTGCCCTGGCCGAGCTGATCGCCCTCGTAGGTGTACCAGGCACCTGACTTGCGAACGATTCCCTGCTCCACGCCCAGATCGATCAGCGAGCCCTCCGTGCTGATCCCATGGCCGTACAGAATGTCGAATTCCGCTTGTTTGAATGGCGGGGCGCACTTGTTCTTTGCCACCTTGACGCGGGTCCGGTTGCCGACCGCGTCCGCGCCATCCTTGAGCGTCTCGATCCGGCGGATGTCCAGCCGCACCGAGGCGTAGAACTTCAGCGCCTTACCGCCCGTGGTGGTCTCCGGGGAGCCGAAGAAGACCCCGACCTTCTCTCGGAGCTGGTTGATGAAGATCGCAGTGGTACCCGAATTGCTCAGCGCACCGGTGATCTTGCGCAGCGCCTGGCTCATCAGCCGAGCCTGCAGGCCGACGTGCGCGTCACCCATCTCGCCTTCAATCTCCGCCCGAGGCACCAGGGCGGCCACCGAGTCGATGACCACGACGTCCAGCGCGCCGGAACGGATCAGCATGTCCGCGATCTCCAGCGCCTGTTCCCCGGTGTCGGGCTGGGAGACCAGCAGGGCGTCGGTGTCCACTCCGAGCGCCTTCGCGTAGTCGGGATCCAGCGCGTGTTCAGCGTCGATGAACGCGGCGATCCCGCCGGCCCGCTGGGCGTTGGCCACTGCGTGCAACGCGACCGTCGTCTTGCCGGAGGACTCCGGGCCGTACACCTCGATCACCCTGCCACGAGGAAGGCCGCCGATGCCCAGCGCCACGTCCAACGCGATGGAACCGGTGGGGATCACCTCGACGGGCGCGCGGCCCTCCTCACCGAGGCGCATCACAGAGCCCTTGCCGTACTGCTTGTCGATCTGGGCCAAAGCGATCTCTAAAGCCTTTTCCCGATCCGGTGCTGCTGCCATCTGACGGTCCACCTCGCTGGTCGGTTCTTCTGGGGTCGGCGCCGACGCTAAGCGATGGGACTGACACTTCGCGGCGACACACGCCGGGCCTGTGGACAGGAGTCCGGCTGTGGACACAGGTTAGGCGAACACGTGTTCGACACCATGGGTGACACGCCGGGATGCTAGGTCGCCGCGCCCAACGGCGCCGGGTGCGCGCCCAGAGGCGACACACCGAACACGAGAGACGGACACGCCAGGTGCGTGTTCAGCGCCGTTCTTCGGGCACGTCGAATGCGGTGCACACCACGGCCCACACTTGCTTGGTGTCGATCCCCGACTCCAGCGCCTCGTCCACCGTACGGCCGCCGAGTTCGCTGAAAACGTGGTCATGGGCCAGCGCGGCGGCCCGCACCGGCCCGAACTCCTCGTCCATCCGCTGCCGGAAATGGGTTATCCGCACTCCGCCAGGTTAAGTGCCCACCTCCGGGTTTACCGTGATGGGGTGCTTGCCCAGGGCGACCCGACCGGACTGTCCTCCACCACCGGACAACTAGTGATCCTTTTCGGCCTGCTCGCCGCTTTGGTGGTGCTCATCCGCTGGTGGTGGCAACAGCGCGGCCGCTGATCAGCGCGCTGCACCGAGCAAGGGAGTCACCACCGTGACCGAGGTGTTCCGATCCGGCGACCATGAGCAGGTCGTGTTCTGCCGCGACCAGCCCTCAGGGCTGCGGGCCATCATCGCCATCCACTCCACCGCGCTGGGGCCAGCGCTCGGCGGCACTCGGTTCCACCCTTACCCCAGCGAGCAGGACGCGCTGGCCGACGTGCTGGATCTGTCTCGCGCAATGTCCTACAAGAACGCACTCGCCGGGTTGGACCACGGCGGTGGTAAGGCCGTCATCCTCGCCGACCCGTCCCGGGATAAAACCGAGGTGCTACTACGCGCATACGGGCGCTTCGTGCAGTCACTGGGCGGGCGCTATGTCACCGCATGCGATGTCGGCACCTATGTCGAGGACATGGACGTCGTCGCCAGGGAGTCCGAGTTCGTCACCGGACGCTCGTTGGCCCATGGCGGCGCCGGCGATTCCTCGATTCTCACCGCGTTCGGCGTCTTCCAGGGCATGCGCGCGGCCGCCGAGCACGTATGGGGTGAGCCGACCTTGTCCGGACGTCGGATAGGCATCGCCGGGGTCGGCAAGGTCGGGAGGCTGCTCGTCGATCACATGCTCGCCGACGGCGCAGAAGTGATCGTCGCTGATGTCAATGAGCAGGCGATCGAGCGGGTCCGTGCCGCGCACCCTGAGGTGGCTGTCGCGCCGAGCACCGCAGCGCTGGTGGCCGAACCGCTCGACGTGTATGCGCCGTGCGCGCTCGGCTGGGCACTGGACGATCCCACCGTTGCCGCGCTGTCGGCCAAGATCGTCTGCGGAGGCGCGAACAACCAGCTGGAACATCCCGGCGTCGAGAAACTGCTCGACGAACGGGGCATCCTCTACGCGCCCGACTACGTGGTGAAC
>DASQVB010000305.1:0-3168 GCA_035640975.1 Pseudonocardiaceae bacterium | reverse complement strand
GCGTTGGTTTCCTCTGGATCGCCTGGCGTTCGTCGCGGACGTCGGGGATGGTGCCGACGCTCACGACATTCGTGGCGGTACTGGCCGCGCTGGTGGTGCTGGATGTGGTGGCTGGGCGGGTTGATCCTGAACGGTTCGTCTTACACGGCCTGGTTCTGCTCGGCCTGATCCTGGTGATAGTGCTCGATCGGCTGCCTGGGCCCACCGGCGGCACCGTGCCCAGCGCCCGCGTATTGGGGCCGCCTTGGTCAGGTCGATCGAGACGCGTAGATCCGGCAACCGGGACTGAGGCCGGCGGCCTACCACCGGATTTATGGCCAACCGCTCACCACGACGGTAGCGCCGCAGCGCAACGCCGCACCGCATAATCGCCAGCAGGGCCGATTGGTCGTTGCGCTCACGCCCGTCTCCGGTCAAGATGTAGTAGTTGCGATTATGTGGCAATAGGAAATGGGCGTGATCATGGCGAGAACCACAGCCGCGCCGGTGGACGGCTCCCGGCGGGCCCACGCTCACCTGTGGTCGTTGCCCGACGGCACCGGTCTGCATGCCCCGTACGGTCAATTGGTGATCGAGTCCGGCACTGGCCGGGTCTGCTGTCATCTGTGCGGGCGGTGGTATGTCTCGCTGGGCGGCCACCTCCGGACGCACGGACATACTGCCGACTCCTACCGGGAAACGATGGGCCTGTGCCAGAGCCGGCCGCTGATCGCCGAGGCCCTGTCCCGGTCGATCGCCGCTCGTCAGGCCGGGGCGTACCGGCGTTCGCCCGAACTACGCGCTCGGCTGGCGATCGGGCAGGAACTCTCCAAGGCTGGTCGGCTGGCCACGCTCGCCCACACCACGCGTGCCGCCAGCCCATCGGCGGAAAGCACTCGAATCCGCCGGGCGGCACTCGACGCGGGCCGCAAGACGAGGGCGACCCGGCGTGATCGGGCCCTGGCTCGACGGCTACGCGAACTGGGCTTCGACGACCTGCCCGCGTACTTGCAGCACGCTTACTCGGCCGGGGCCAGCCTGCGGCATCTCGCGAAGGTGACCGGGTTGGGGTGGGCCAGGCTACGTCGCGAGATCAACGCGGCCGGCATCACGGTGCGCAACAGCACCGATCGGGCAAGGTGCAGTATCACTGCAATCGCTAGATAGTGGCGGTAACATCCGTCACGTGGAGGTCAGCGTGGGTTGGAGCAGATGGCTGAGGCGAGCGCCGGCGGTCAGCTCGCAACCGTGAACATGCTGGCCAAAAATCTGGCTTCAACGTCGGCGGCCACGTCAACCACTCGGTGTTTTGGCCGAACATGTCCCCTGACGGGGCGACAAGCCCGACGGTGAACTCGCCGCGGCGATCGACGAGTACTTCGGATCCTTCGACGGGTTCCGCCGGTATTTCACCGCGAACGCGCTGGGCGTGCAGGGATCAGGGTGGTCGGTGCTGGCCTGGGACTCTCTGGGCCAGCGGCTGGTGCTCGAACAGCTCTACGACCATCAGGGCAACCTCGCCTCGGCCACGGTGCCACTGTTGCTGCTCGACATGTGGGAGCACGCCTTCTACCTGCAATATCGCAACGTCAAGGCCGACTACGTCGAAGCCTGGTGGAACGTCACCAACTGGGCCGATGCCACCCGACGGTTCGAGGCCGCCCGGTCGATCGCGCTGCCCTGACCACCGGCTGAACCCGGAGAGGGACCCCGCGGACAGTGAACAATCCCGATGAAGTGATGCATGCGGTGCTGCCGGCGGCGTTGGAGGTGCTCAGCGCGTGGAGCATCGCTGAAAACGTCCCGGAACCGCTGCGTGGGCTGGCCCAGGTGATCTTCGGACTGTCCTCGTTGTCCGGCATCCTGCTCGACGAGCTCGCCGGTGCCACCGGCCGATCCCGTGGTGAGGTGCTGCACGCGGTGCACCTGCGCTACCTCGATCCGCGAGCCGGACCACCGTGCTGATCGCCGGCCAGCAGCCAGACCGCGCCCTGGGCGGTGTCGCGCACCTCGATCCCGGCTGCGGTGAGCCGGTCGCGCAGGGTGTCGGCAAGCGTCCACGAACCCTGTTCCCGAGCTTGTTCCCGCAGCTCTAGGAGTATGTCAACGAAGGGCCCGACGGTCTCCCGCGGATCCCTTGCACCCACCACGGCGAGCTCGGCCAGTCGCGTCACCATCCGGCGCAGCATGGCCCGTGGTCCTTCGATGCCGTCCATCTCCTCGGTGTCGGCTGACCAGTCGACGATCGCCTGTTCCAGTTCGAGGACGGCCGTGACCGCCGCGCTGACGTCACGGGCCCGTAACCCGGTGTCGAAGACGTGCTCCAGCCGGTCGGCCTCGGCGCGCAATGACGGTGTCGGGGCAGCCATCTCGGTGCTTGACGGCTGGGCGCGCACCGGATCATGTGCCGGGCCGCCGCCAGCGGCTATTGCCCGAAGTTCATCGATCGCAACGGTGTGGCCGGACGCGAACACCGTGCTCACTGCCTGCCTGCGGACCGTCAACGCACCGCGACCCAGGACCGTCACCGTGTCCGTATCGAGGTCGAAAACGCTGGCGGTGTGTTCATCCACACCGAGCACGATCGTGTCGGTGTCCAACATCGACTCCAGCAGTCGCAGCCGCCGCTCGCCGAGGTAACAGAACCGGGTGTCGTGGGTTCCGCCCTCTGCGTTGTCGTAGTGCGGGATCACCGCCGCGTGCAGACCGATCTGCGCCAGCAAATCCACGCCCTCGGCCCAGAACGGCGCCGCCCCCACCTTGTAGATCTCGTACACCGGCACGGCGGCAGTGCCCAGAGTTGCCGCCGCCGCGCTGGAGAACGCCACGCACCCGCCGCCGGTGAGCTTGTCCGCCAGGACCTCGCGCAGCCGGCTGTTCTCCCAGACCCCCAACGCGTAGGTTGGGCTCCCCGGTCCGGCGAAGACGTAATCGGCGGCGTCAATGCGTGCTAATGCCCGCTCGCGGGCCAAGACGTCATGCGGGGTACGCCACGATGCGACGGTCAAGGGAATCTGAAGATTGCGAAAGTAGCCGACCGTGCGCTGAGAGATTTCGTCCGCGTTCTCCTGGAAACCGTAGGGGCTGTCGAGCAGCACGGCATCGACGGGCGAGGCACCGAGACGCTCGATGAGCACGCGATGCACCCGCGCCATCGTCGGGGCGGTCTCGCCGGATCCCATGAGGGCA
>DASQVB010000304.1:0-23041 GCA_035640975.1 Pseudonocardiaceae bacterium | reverse complement strand
CAAGTGCGGTCAGAACTGCGGTCACGATCCCTTCTTACGGGGATCGGCCCTCGCGTTTTGCCTGCTCCCCGAGTTGGACTTGAACCAACAACCCTGCGATTAACAGTCGCATGCTCTGCCAATTGAGCTATCGGGGAAGGTACCGGGTGCCAACCCTGTAACGGACCGGCCGACGACTACCCTAGCGCACCACCCGCAACACCCGTGCGCTGCCCCGGCTGCTACGTGCTCGGCGGCCGACATGGTCAGCGGCAAGAGCAACGAGGTCTGCGGCCGTCAGCCTCCATGAGCGCCTACCAGCGGACACCACGGAGCTGATGCGGCTATCTGGCTTGCGCGACAGCGAAGATCCGGCGAAACGGATACCAGGTCACCCCGTCGGCGCCCGCCGGGTAGGCGGCCCTTAGCCGCGGCGCCAGCTCCTGCCTGAACGCCGTCCACTCGGCCGCCGACAGTGCCGCTCGGACCGGCCGTAGGGCAGTTCCGGTAATCCACTCGAGCACCGGATCCGGCCCGGCGAGCTGGTGCAGGTAGGTGGTTTCCCAGACGTCTAGCTCCGCCGCGCCAGGAGCCAACACCGCGGCGTATCCAGCGGGTTCGAGCACCGGGCAAGCCCGGAAGTCGATCAGGCCCCGCCAGCGGGGCTCAGCGGCGAGCCGCGCCGTTTCGGCGTGTGATGGCGCGCTGGAGTTGCCCGGCACCTGCAAGGCCAACCATCCTCCGGGCGCCAATGCCCGCATCCACTGACGCAGCAACTCAGCATGCTCGGGTACCCACTGCAACACGGCGTTGCAGATCACCAAACTGGTTCCGGGACCGGGCGACCACTGACGCACGTCGCACAGCTCGGCATTGATTCCCCGCTCACGAGCGGACTGCACCATCTCCGGTGAGCTGTCCAGGGCCATCACGCTGGCCGCCGGCCACCGCTTGGCCAACAACCGCGTGAGGGTGCCCGGTCCGCAGCCCAGATCCACCACGATGCCCGGGTCGCGGGCATCCACTCGGGCCAGCAAGTCGTGAAAGGGCCGAGCCCGGTGATCGCCGAATTCAAGGTAGGCATCCGGATCCCACACCAGCGACCTCCCCCTTCGTACAGACGCCGAAACTAGTCGGGCGAATCCGGCTGCGGCAAGCGCGACGCGACCTCGCCAGCCATCATCTCCACGGCGCCGGGTGCAGTACCAGGATCGGCCCGCACCTGCAGCACCACGCCGTCGCGTCCAGGGATCCGGCGCTGCACGACCCAGGCCCCTCCACCGGGAAGTTCGCAGTGCTCGCTGGACAGGATCGAGCTGGTCACCCGCTCGCGCACCACCTCGGGGACCTTGCCGGGTTGCGCGAGCTCAAAACGGCGCGGCGCTAGATCGGACAACAGCACGGCCCCGCCCGCAGTGCCCGTGCTGACCGCCTCAGTGACCACCAGCCCGCTGCGATCCCACACTGCCTTGCTCACCAGGTGCCAGCCGATGCGGCGAGCCTCGGTGCCCTCCGGTACCCACAGCCCCAGCCGGGTCAGCACCAGGTGCCCGCCACCCACCAGCTCACCCATGGTGACGACCCGCTCAGTGAGCTCCAACGAGCCGGTGAATCCGGTGGGCAACTCCGGCACCGCGGCAAAACGCCGCAACAACCGTGCCCAGCCACTCAATCGTGGGCTCCGACGGCTTGGTCGCGAAGCGACCGGTAGTACTGCTCCAGGGCCACCAGGTCACCGAAGAGCTGGTGGTAGGACTCCGCGTCGTCCACCGGTGAGATCCGTTGCAGCCGCGACTTGATCTCGGCAACCTGCCGCCCGAGGACGGTGGCCTGCAACCGGGCCAGCAGGCTGCCGATGTAGCGCGCGTCGTCCTCGGCGCTGCCCTTGGCTCGCAACGTCTCCACAGCGAGCTCGGTGAGCAGTGACCGCTGCGGGTAGTGCACGGCGACGGCGTCGATCCACTCCGCACCGGACAATCCCGCGGCGGTGCCACCGGCGGCCAGCACGGCTGCGTGCAACTGGGCGTAGCTGGGGTGAGTGAACGCCTCGGCGGGCAGCGTGTCGTACACCGGGCCGGTCATCGCGGGTTCCTGCAGCACCGCCTTGAGCACTTCGCGCTGGGCCTGCAGCCGCACGTCGTCTCGCGGGGGGACATCCGAGCCGTTCTCGACCGGGGATGTGGTTTGCTTGCGCCCGCCGCGTTGTCGAGGTTCGTCGCCGGCGGCTTCCCGAACCCGCCGGACCACCGTGGCCTCATCGCCGGTCCAGCCGCTCCAGTGCGCCAACTGTGTCGCGTACCGATCACGCAGTGCCGGGTCCTTGATCCGGGCAACCAGCGGCACTGCCCGTCGCAGCGCTTCCACCTGACCCTCGGCAGTGTCCAGATCGTGCTCGGCGAGCAGGGTCCGCACCGCGAAGGCGAACAGAGGCTGACGGCGGGCCACCAGGTCACGCACCGCGACGTCACCTTTGGCCTGCCGCAGCTCGCACGGGTCCATCCCGTCCGGTGCGATCGCGATGAAGGTCTGCGCCGCGAAGCGCTGCTCGTCGTCGAACGCCTTGAGCGCTGCCTTCTGCCCTGCCTCGTCACCGTCGAAGGTGAAGATCACCTCACCGCGCAAGGCGTCGTCGTCCATGAGCAATCTGCGCAGCACCGAGATGTGCTCGGTGCCGAACGCCGTGCCGCAGGACGCCACCGCCGTGGGCACCCCGGACAGGTGCATCGCCATCACGTCGGTGTAGCCCTCGACGACGACGACCTGGTGGCGCCGTGCGATCTCACGCTTGGCCAGGTCGAGCCCGAAGAGGACCTGGGACTTGCGATACAGCGGCGTCTCGGCGGTGTTGAGGTACTTCGCCTCGTTGCGGTCGTCGTCGAACAGCCGCCGGGCGCCGAAGCCCACCACGTCACCACCGAGGTCCCGGATCGGCCACAGCAGCCTGCGGTGGAAGCGATCCATCGGCCCCCGCTGGCCCTCCCGGGACACCCCCGCCTTGGCCAGTTCGTCGAAGGAGAACCCGCGGCCGAGCAGGTGCTTGGTGAGCTGCTCCCAGCCCGATGGGGCGAAGCCACAGCCGAAGGTGCCCGCCACCTCCTGGCCGAATCCGCGCTGGCTGAGGAACTCTCGGGCCGGCCGCGCCTCGGGCGAGCTCAGCTGCTCGGCGTAGAACTCCTGCGCCAGCTTGTTGACCTCGACGAGCCGAGCTCGGGTGCCGCGGTCGCGCTGCACCGAGGAGCCGCCACCGGTGTACGTCAGCCGGATTCCGACCCGGTCGGCCAGCCGCTCCACGGCCTCCACGAAGCCGAGGTGCTCGATCTTCATCATGAAGTCGACGACGGAGCCGCCCTCGCCGCAGCCGAAGCAGTGAAAGGTGCCGTGGCCTGGACGGACGTTGAACGATGAGGTCTTCTCGTCGTGGAACGGGCACAAGCCCTTGAGCGCGTCCGCGCCGGCCCGGCGCAGCGCGACGTACTCACCGACGACCTCGTCGATCCGGTTGCGTTCGCGGACCTCCGCGATGTCGGCGTCCCGAATCCGTCCAGCCACGGTCAGCGAGTCTAGGGTCAGTCCAGTGCAGGCCGAGGCGGACGTCGTCCAGCAGCACCGCAGCCACCTGCTCGGAGTCGCCTACCGCTCACCGGGTCGCTCGCCGATGCGCAAGACGCGGTGCAGGAGGCCTGGCTGCGGCTGGCCCGGTTATCCGATGCCGACCGGACGGCGATCCGTGACCCGCGCGATTGGCTGACCACCGTGGTCGGGCGACTGCGCCTGGACCGGCTGCAGCGGCCGTACAGCGCGAGCGCTACGTCGGGTCGTGGCGGCCCGAGCCGTTGGTGACCCGGCTGGACGGTCCGGCGGATCCGTGGGACGAAGTGATCCGCGACGACGGGGTACGGATGGCCGCGTTGGTCGTGTTGGAGCGGCTGACTCCCGAGCAGCGGGTCGCCTTCGTGCTGCACGACACGTTGAGCGTGCCGTTCGACGAGATCGCGGAGGTGTTGGTTGCTCGGTGCCCGCCGCCCGCCAGCACGCATCCCGGGCACGGCGCGCTGTCGCCTCGGCTGATCCGCCGACCCGGGTGGGTCTGGCCGAGCAGCGCCGGGTGCTCGACGCGTTCCTCGCCGCGCTGGCAAGGGATGACCTCGCCGCCTTGGTCAGCGTGCTGCATCCGGATGCCGGGGTGATCGGCAACGGCGGCGGCAAGGAACGCACCGCGCGCCGGCCGATCCGAGGCGCCACCAAGGTGGCCCGGTTCTTCCTGGGGCTGCAGCAGCGCTACGGCCCTGAGCGGCTTGATGCTGCCCGGCTGGTGCTGGTCAACGGGGACCTGGGGATGGTCATCCCGCCGTGGCCGGGCGACGCTGAGCATCCGCCGCTGGCCGGCCGGGTGTCCTGCTTCGCGATCCGCGACGGACAGGTGGGGGCGATCTACGACATCGTCAACCCGGATAGCTCGGCCATCTCCGTTAGTGCTCAGCTGTTCGGGCACCGGTACGGCCGATTGACGCCGCCGCTGCCCCATGCCTACCGTCAGGTGCTCGACGCCAGTGGAGTAAGCCGGTGCAAACCCGGCACGGTCGCGCCACTGTGAACGACACCCGCCTTGGGTTTCGTGAGTCAGACACTCCGCCGTCGTGATTACCGTCTAGTGGGTCGCGTCAACCCAGGGAGGTATCACCGTGAGTGTCATCTCCGTTCCCGCGCCGATTCCAGTTCGCATCCCGTTGCGAGAGATTGCGCCCTGGGCGATCTTCATGGGAATTCTCGGTCTCATTTTGTTGTATTTCATCGGCGTCGAACAGGGCGCGATGTCGACCGTTGCGGGTCACTATCTACACGAGTTCGTGCACGATGGGCGGCATCTGCTCGGTGTCCCCTGCCACTGATCACCGGGCCCCACTGCCATGATGAGAATGTTGTTGGTGCGTGGCATGCTGTCCGGGCTGGCCGCTGGGCTGCTCGCACTGGTATTCGCCTACATCGTCGGTGAGCCGTTGGTCGTCAGTGCGATCGACTTCGAGTCAGCCGCCCAAGCCGCCACGGGTAAGACTCCAGAGCCGGAAACGGTCAGCCGGGCGGTGCAGAGCACCATCGGGCTGGCCACCGCCGTTGTGATGTACGCCGTTGCCTTCGGTGGCCTGTTCAGCGTGGCGTTCGCCGTCGCCTACGGCCGCATCGGCCGTCTCAGTGCGCGGGCCACGGCAGCCGTCCTTGCGCTGGGTGGCTACCTCGTGGTGTTCGTCGTGCCTTTCCTGAAATATCCCGCCAATCCGCCAGCGGTCGGCAACGCCGACACGATCAGCCAACGCAGCACGTCATACCTGGCGATGGTGGTAGTTTCGGTGCTGCTGGCAATCGCGGCGACCTACCTCGGCCGGCGACTCACGTCCCGGCTGGGCGCCTGGAACGCCGCCCTGGTGGCAACCGCGGTGTTCGTCGTGGCGGTGGCCGTTGTCCAGTTCCTGCTACCCACTATCGATGAGGTACCCGATACATTCCCGGCGACGGTGCTATGGGAATTCCGGGTCGCCGCACTGGGCACCCAACTGGTGATGTGGGCCACCATCGGCCTGCTCTTCGGGGCGCTGGTGACCCGCGCAGTCACAAATGAGGCGGCACAAGGCATGCTTGCCCGGAGGTGAACCCCTGGTCGGTGATGCCCAGGGCATGGTTGAACCGGGCCCGGTGGTTCTCCACTGCGATCGCGTAGGTCAACTCCACCAGCCCGTCGTGTCCGAGCTCGGCATCCAGTGCAGCGACCATCTCATCGGTGACAGTGGTCGGCAACGCGGTCATCGCGTCGGCGTAGGCCAGCGCGCGGCGCTCGGTGGGAGTGAACGCCGGTGACGTCTGGTAGTTGTCCAGCTCCCGCAGCCGCTCGATGTCCAGGCCGTGGTGGCGCTGCAGCATGGTGCCGAAATCCACACACCACGAGCAACCCACCTGGGTGGCCACCCGATACACCACGACTTCTCGCAGGCTTGCCGGCAACCGCCGCATCACCTTCTCGTTGCCCAGCTCCCACAGCGCGTAGGCCCAGAACGCCGGACGGTGGTGCAGCAGCACCGTGGCCGGTTCGGGCACGGCCCCGTAACGGTAGCGGGCGATGCGGTAGGCCAACCGGCCAAGCGGACCGGCGTCGCGGATTGGCACTCCGGCAATGCGGGACATGGTGATCCCTCCTCTAGCTCGGCCCGCCCGTGCAAGCCTCCATAAGTAAGGACGCGCCAGCACCAGCGGATGTGACAGTCACGCTGATTCGTCGATGCGTGATCGCATCACAGTTCTCCGGTGTCGCCGCGCTCTCCATTTCGACCCTGGCAGCGCCAACAAACGTGTCGGCGGCTCGAGTCACATCGCCACACCTCAATATCGCTCAAGGCCAAGTCGCGTTCCGCGTACACAATGCGGACGGAGTTGTCCAGAGCGAGTCGGTAACTCCATTGGCCGCGGCCGGCGAGGTGGTGTGCGACGCTGCAGTAGAAAATTCCCACTACTCCCGGAACACCGGATCGTCCAGTTCCCACGTCGTAGATCGCGGATCGACCGCGCGAACCTGCACCACGGCCTCAGCTCTCTCCCAGGTGCACTCACTTGATCGGACAATCCAGGATGCCAGTTCCCAACCCAGCACGGCAGCAGGGATCAGGGCCGGGCGTCACCATTCAGCTGTGCGTGCCAGCGCACGGCCTGCGAGTCGGTCAGGGCAGCCACCTGGTCGACGATCACCCGTAGCCGCGCGCTGTCGCTGCCGGCCTCGTGCCATGCCGGGCGCAGTGCAGGATCGAGCGGTTCCGGTGCCTGGTGTACCAGGGCGGCGCACAGCTGCCTGACCAGCTCCCGCTGCTGAGCCTGGACGGCCAGCCTGCACGGATCGTGCATCACGAATCGCAATGCCACCGCCTTGAGCAGTGCCACCTCGGCCGCCACCTGATCCGGCATCACCAGGTGAGCGCGGTAGCGCCCCAACGAGTCGTGGCCGTACCGGGCCCGGGTCGCCGACACAACTGCCGAGGCGAAGCGACCCACTAGCTCGCTCGTGAGCTCCTTCAACGCAACCTGGGCGGCCAGCGAGCCATCGTATCGCCGCAGCGCGTCGACCACCGGGAGCTTGAGCAGACCCTCCGCGGCGGCCTCCAACTCCGCGCTGGGAAGCACGCTGAAGTGCTTCCCAGCTAGCTCAGCGAGCAGTGCTCGCTGCATTGGGTCGGCCAAGGTGTCCAGCGATATGCGGCCAGCCAAGATCCCGTCTTCGACGTCGTGCACCGAGTATGCGACGTCGTCGGCCCAGTCCATCACCTGGGCTTCGAGGCACCGAACACCCTCGGGCGCACCTTCCCGCAGCCAGTCGAACACCGCCGCATCGTCGGCGTAGAAGCCAAACTTGATCATTCCGTCACGGCGCGGCCACGGATACTTGACAGTGGCGTCCAGCGACGCCCTGGTCAGGTTGAGCCCGTGACTCCGACCGGTCCCGGGGTCGAGCAGCTTGGGTTCCAGCCGGGTGAGGATCCGCAACGTCTGGGCGTTGCCCTCGAACCCACCACAGCCCGCGGCGACCTCGTTCAGAGCTTGCTCGCCGTTGTGGCCAAACGGGGGGTGGCCGATGTCGTGGGCCAGCCCCGCGGTCTCCACCAGGTCCGGATCGCAGCCCAGCTCGACGGCGATACCGCGGCCGATCTGGGCGACCTCCAGCGAGTGGGTCAGCCGGGTCCTGGGCACGTCCCCCTCTCCTGGGCCGACCACCTGGGTCTTGCCCGCGAGCCTGCGCAGCGCCGCGGAGTGCAGCACCCGGGCGCGATCCCTGGCAAAGGGGCTGCGACGCTCCGGACCCGATCCGGGTAGCGCGGCTCGCTTGGCTGGCTCGAGCAGCAGCCGGGCACAGTCATACTCGCGGTAATGGTGGTCCACCGGCCTCACCCCAGATCGATGCCGAGGGACTCGGCCGGGGAGTGTGTGAACCGGTAATGCAGCAGCGCGGCGCTCTCCCGGACGATGTACTGGGCTTGGATATTGCGGGTCTGCACGATCGGGCCGCTGCGGGTGGGTGAGGTCCACACGCTGAGGCCGAGGTCGTCGGCCATGGTTCGGGCCCGCAACGAGTGCCAGGGATCGCTGACGATCACCGCGGTGCGCCAGCCCTCGGTGTCCGCCCGGCGGGCCACGGCGCGCAGGCTCTCCAGCGTGTCGCTGCCCTCCCCGACCGGCACCACAGCGTCGGGGGGAATGCCATATGACGTCAGGTAATTACGGCCGGCTACGGCCTCGGTGTAGGTGTCACCGTCGCGTCGGCCGCCAACCGTGACGATCACCGGCGCGACCCCGTCGCGCCACAGCCGTGCGGCATGATCCAGCCGGGATCCCAGCACGGCCGATGGTGTCCCGTCGTATTGGGCCGCGCCCAGTACCACGACCACGTCAGCAGAATGCCGGTCATCGACTCGGGCAACCTGCCACACTCGAAAAAAGGTGCCACCCACGATCAAGGAGCCCACCAGCACCGTGCCGAGGATCAGCCGCCTCAGCACGACGGACAGCATGGACCGGGACGACCGGTCATCCACCGATGCGGCCCTTCGCGGCGGCCAGCGGGCCACCGGAACGCCCACGCCGAACGGCGAGGACCTCCCCGACCACGGAGACCGCAGTCTCGGCCGGCGTGGCCGCACCCAGGTCCAGACCGACCGGCCCGTGCAGCCGGGCCAATTCCTCCTCGGTGACACCGGCGGCCTGCAGCCGGGTACGCCGTGCGGTCTGGGTGTGCCGCGATCCCAGCGCGCCGCAGAACCCGCGTCCTGACCGCATCAGCTCCAGGAGGACAGCGTCGAAGGCCGGGCCGTGGTCGAGCAAGACGAGCACGTCGGCGGCGGTGAAATCCTTGGCTGCGGCGACTGCGGGCGCCAGCTCGGTCTCGGTACGCACTGCCCAGCCCAGCAGCTCGCACTGCGCCGCCAAGGCCGTCCCGATTGCCCCGCGGCCCACGATCAGCATGGTGGTCACCGGCACCCACACGTCGATCAGTACCGGGATGCCAGCCGCGTCGCCCTGCTCAGTGACCGTCGCGCCGATTCGGGCCAGCTCGCGCAGCCTGGTCAGCACAATCTCGTCCGCGTCGGCGCTGCCCAGCGAGCCGATCACCTCGGTTAACCCCGGCCCGACCGCCGCCAGCACGGCCGACCCGTCCACCGTGGAGGCCAGCGCAGACGGAACGCCATCGGCGAGCGCGGCCCCCAACGCGGCGGCGGTCTGCGCGGGTAACGGGTGGCCCAGCAGCTGGGCGCCCCCTGAGCAGGCGAGACCGGCGTCCACCGCGTCGGACTCGGTGACGTGCCCTTTGGCGGTGCCAGGCGTGGCCACTGCGGAGGCCAGCAATGGCAGCGCCACCGTGTCCATGGTGCCCTCGAACACCGCGCCAGCCCGGTCACCGTCGGCGGTACCGGCCAGCAGTTGGCCGGTGGCCACAGTGCCGAAGCCATGCCGCTGCAGTACCCGCACCACTCCGGAAGGGCGTCCCTGCTGGGCCCACCGGCGCAGGGCGTCACCGGCTTGCCGGCGGTGACGCGTTTCCTCGGTGCTGTCCCTGGGGCTCACCGTTTCCATACCAACCATGCTCCCAGACCGGACGGCGATTCAGCAGCCGCCCAGTCGAGCCGCCAAGTAGGCCTCGACCTGGTCCATCGCGACCCGGTCCTGGGCCATGGTGTCCCGCTCGCGCACCGTCACCGCGTGATCGGTGAGCGAGTCGAAGTCCACCGTCACGCAGAATGGGGTGCCGATCTCGTCTTGCCTTCGGTACCGGCGGCCGATGGCGCCTGCGTCGTCGAAGTCGATGTTCCAGTTCTTCCGCAACGCGGTCGCAAGGTCACGGGCCTTGGGCGTGAGGTCGGCGTTGCGCGACAGCGGCAGCACCGCCGCCTTCACCGGCGCGAGCCGGCGATCCAGCCGCAGCACGACGCGGCGGTCCACGCCGCCCTTGGCGTTGGGCGCCTCGTCCTCGGCGTAGGCCTCCAGCAGGAAGGCCATCATTGGACGGCCGACGCCGGCCGCGGGCTCGATCACATAGGGCCGGTAGCGGGAGTCGGTGGCCTGGTCGTAGTAGGACAGGTCCACCCCGGAGTGATTGGAGTGCGTCGTGAGATCGAAGTCGGTGCGGTTGGCGATACCCTCCAGCTCACCCCATTCCTGCCCGGAGGAGAAGCCGAACCGGTACTCCACATCCACGGTGCGTTTGGAGTAGTGCGAAAGCTTCTCCTTGGGATGCTCATAGTGCCGCAGGTTGTCCCGATTGATACCCAGATCGGCATACCAGTCCATGCGGGTGTCGATCCAGTACTGATGCCACTGCTCGTCAGTACCCGGCTCGACGAAGAACTCCATCTCCATCTGCTCGAACTCGCGGGTGCG
The DNA here is from genome assembly GCA_035640975.1 of Pseudonocardiaceae bacterium. Taxonomy (GTDB): domain Bacteria; phylum Actinomycetota; class Actinomycetes; order Mycobacteriales; family Pseudonocardiaceae. The sequence continues at coordinate 12,655 of DASQVB010000304.1, read as the reverse complement.
GAAGATGAAGTTTCCCGGGGTGATCTCGTTGCGGAAGCTCTTACCGATCTGGCCGATACCGAACGGCGGCTTCTTGCGAGCCGACATCATCACATTCTGGAAATTGACGAAAATACCCTGCGCGGTCTCCGGGCGCAGGTAGTGCAGGCCCTCCTCGGTTTCCACCGGACCAAGGTGAGTCTTGAGCATCATGTTGAACTCGCGCGGCTCGGTGTACTCACCGCGGGTGCCGCAGTTGGGGCAGGGGATGTCGGACAGGTCGCCCTCCAGCACATCCTTGCCGGTGCGTTCGGCGTAGTCTTCAGCGAGCTGATCGGCTCGGAATCGCTTGTGGCAGCTCTGGCACTCGACCAGCGGGTCGTGAAAAGCCTGAACGTGCCCGGAGGCGACCCACACCTGGCGGGGCAGGATCACTGACGAGTCGAGGCCGACGACGTCTTCGCGACCAGTGACCATCGCACGCCACCACTGGCGCTTGACATTCTCCTTGAGTTCCACACCCAGCGGGCCGTAGTCCCACGCCGAGCGAGTACCGCCGTAGATCTCCCCGCTCGGGAACACGAAGCCCCGGCGCTTGCACAGGCTGACGACGGTCTCGATGCGATCCGCGGACACTGGGGAACTCCTGTGAGGTTGTCAGTAGAGCGTCGGTGAGGAGATCACAGCAACCCTAGCGAGCGCTGGACCCGAACCCGCGGTCGGCGTCACCTGCAAGCAGGCTCCCGTGGTCGGTCACCGCACCACCCTGACCGGCCGCCAACACCTCATAGCCGCTGGGCTCACCGGTCAACGCCTCGGACAGCAGCGGCACCACGTGCTCGCGAACGTCAAACGGAGACAACGCCCGCCGGTAGGCAACCACCGAGTCGAACCGCACAGCGAGCACCCACCGCGTGACGTCGTCCGGGGAACGACCTAGTTGACCGCCCAAGCAGCCCGGCTGCGCGGTCAGCAGGCTCAGCGCCCGGCGCGCCCGAACCAGGAAATTCTCGGCACTGGCAGCGTCGATGACGAAACGGCAGATCAGGATCACGGGAATCCTCGGGTAGCGGTGGCAGGATGACGGTAGCCGCACACAAACACATGACGCTGCAGCGGTCACATGTCAGGGGCGCATACGATGGACCCTCGATCGAGGGAGGCGGGCATGGTCAGCGTGACCGCAGAGACAACATCGGACCTGACAGCCGTCGACGAACACTCGCCCGGGCGGCCACCCCCCGGTCCGGCGGCGACCCGTCCGCGGGAAACGTTGGCGGCGGCCGGTGAGTTGCTCCGGGCGCTTGCGGCGCCGGTGCGGATCGCCATCGTGCTGCAGCTTCGGGACAGCGAGCGCTGCGTACACGAGCTGGTCGATGCGCTCGGCGTCACCCAGCCGTTGATCAGCCAGCACCTGCGGGTGCTCAAGTCCGCTGGGGTGGTGCGCGGCGAGCGGCACGGCCGGGAAGTGGTGTACCGGCTGGTCGACGAGCACCTGTCGCACATCGTGGTGGACGCGGTGGCACACGTGGAGGAAGAGTGAGCACTCCTCGCCCGGCCGCGCCGGTGTCCCGGCTACGCTCCACCCGGCAGCGCACCGCAGTGGCCAAGCTGCTCGACGACACCGACGACTTCCGGTCCGCCCAGGAGATCCACGAAAAGCTGCGACGCAGCGGTGAGGGCATCGGCTTGACCACCGTGTACCGCACACTGCAGACGCTCGCCGACGCCGGCGAGATCGATGTGCTGCGCACGTCCACTGGTGAGGCCGTCTACCGGCGTTGCTCGGCGCACCACCATCACCATCTGGTGTGCCAGGATTGCGGGCGCACCGTGGAGGTTGAGGAGCCCACGGTGGAGCTGTGGGCTGAGAAGGTCGCCAACGACCACGGCTTCACCAACATCGGCCACACCGTAGAAATCTCCGGCACCTGCCCTGACTGCGCCCACTGAACCGTGTTCTGTGGCCAGACTGCAGTAATCCGGACCGTGCTGAGTGCAGTCTGTCCCCAGAACGCGCCGGGGATGGGCTCTAGAACTCGTAGGGTTCGGCGGGGGCCGGAACTGGGCGCAGGTCTGAGACGGTGAAGGTGGGTGCGAAACTGTTGCCGGATCTGGCCGATCCGGGCATCAGCTGCCCGCGCACCTCGAACCAGCCGTCCTGGGGAAGGACCGCCAGTCCGCTGCGGCCTTCGAGACGGACCTTTACCGGTGTCGCGTCGGCTGCGCAGCAGGCCATCACCAACCGGGCGAGGTAGGTGACGCCATCGTCACCCTGCACCACGAAACCGAGCAGCCGGACCTGCCGACCGTTGAGGCTGCCTGCGTCGTCCCACACCGCCCGGGTGACGAAATCGCTCATCCGCAGCGCGGGCGCCGGCCCGGCGGGCAGCGGCGGGAAGTTCACAGCGGACCGTTGCGGGGCGACCGACGCCGACCGCGACACGGCGTCAGCACCAAGCGCCGGCGGAGCGACCAGGAAGATCGCCAGTACGGGTAGCAGCAGCAACCAGGGGCTGCGCCCGGCATGGTCAGGGTGCTCGTCATGGTCGGCGTGGCCTGCAACGGCGCGCACGTCCCGCACGATGGCGATCAGACCGAGCGCGAGGATCACCACCCCCGCCGAAACCAGGAACGGGAGCAGCGAGGGTTTGACGTAGTGCAGGTAGCTGCCATTCCAGGAGATCTTCAGCAGGGCGCCGCCCAGCAATACCAGCAGGACGTTCTGGGTCTCCCGCCTCACCGCACCCCCCCGAGCACCAGCACGCCGGCAAGCACCGCGCAGCCGATCGCTACCACGAACGTCACCGGGGCGAAGCGGCTGGCGAATCCGCTCCCGAACGCTCCGGTCTGCAGCGCTACCAGCTTGACGTCCACCGCTGGCCCCACCACGAGGAACACCAGCCGGGGCAGCAACGGCAGCGCTGACAGCGACGCGGCGACGAACGCATCAGCCTCGCTGCACAGTGCGAGCACTACCGCAAGCAGCGCCATCACCATGATGCCGAGCAGCATCTGACCGGCCAGCGAGGCCATCCAGGACGGTGGCACCAGGACGTTGAGCGCGGCCGCGGTGAGCCCGCCGAGCACCAGGAACCCTCCCGAGGAGACCAGGTCGTGCCGGGCGGTGTCGGTGAACACCGCGAAGGCGCTGCGAGCCGGGTCCCGGTGTGGGCGACGCAGCGCTCGCGGCGCGATCCACTCCGGGCGCCCGAACCGGGCCCATAGCCACCCCATCACCATCGCGGTGGCCATCGAGCCGAGGAAGCGAGCCAGCACCATCCGGGGCTCGCCCGGAAATGCGACCGCGGTGGACACCAGCACCACCGGGTTCACCGCCGGTGCGGCGAGCAGGAAGGTCAGCGCCGCAGCGGGCGGCACCCCTTGCTGCATGAGTCGTCGGGACACCGGTACCGAGGCGCACTCGCACCCCGGTAGTGCCATCCCGGCCACCCCAGCAACGGGTACCGCGGCCACGGTCGATCGCGGCAACATCCGGCGTAACGCAGCCGGTGGCACGAAGGCCGCGATCAGCCCGCTCACCAGCACCCCCAGCACCAAAAACGGCATCGCCTGCACGCACACCGCCACGAACACCGTGGCGCCGGTGCGCACCGCGGCGATGTCGAGCATCCGGATCAGCGGTCCCTGGGCCAGCAGCGCCAGCACCAGGACCGCGCAGAGCACCTCCATCGAGGTAATCCGGCGCCACGGTGGGGTTTGAGTGCGGGGCACGGCGGGTGGCGCCGCCATCAGCCGGCCAGTAACTCGCTACGTAGCTGTGATGCCGTGGACACCACCAGCATGAGCAGCGTGCCCAGCGGCACGGTGTCCAGGCCCGCAGCGGGGAAGGTGTACCGCAGCATGACGTCGGCCCCGCGCTCACCGCGGACCAATCCCAGAGTGCCGAACAGGCCTTGCCCGGCTCGGGTGGCAACCCGTTCGGCGAGCTGCCCGTCATCGCTGACGTCCCAGGCGACCACGCAGGTCAAGCTGAGTACGAGCAAACCCTCGGCGAGTTCCACCGCCTGCACCGCGCAGGGCACCTCTGAGTGCTGGAAGCTCAGCGCGCCGTCGTCGTCCACCTTGACGTCCTGGTATCTCTCCAACGCCGTCCGGGCGGTATCAAGCAGCTCACGGGTGCAGCCAAGGCTCGTCGCGGCCTCGTCGGTGCTCACCGGATCGTCCTCCTCAGGTCTGGGTATCAAGCGGCACGGTCGCGGTGGCGGTGCCGAACCGGCGGTGACGGGCGGCGTAGGTTTCGCAGGCCTGCCAGAGATGTCTGCGGTCCAGGTCTGGGAACAGCACATCCTGGAACACCAGCTCCGCGTAGGCAGACTGCCAGATCAAGAAGTTGGAGATGCGCTGCTCGCCGGAGGGGCGCAGGAACAGGTCGACGTCGGGCATATCCGGCTCGTCGAGGTGGCGGGCCAGCATCTGCTCGTCGACGAGCTCAGGGTCGATCTCACCGCGGGCCACCCGGCGGGCCACCTCACGCGCCGCGTCGGCGATCTCCGCGCGACCGCCGTAATTGACGCACATCGTCACCGTCATGACGGTATTGCCGGCGGTCAGTTCCTCGGCGGCCTCAAGCTCCCGGATCACGCTGCGCCACAACGGGGGACGGCGGCCCGCCCAGCGCACCCGCACCCCCATCTCGTGCATCTGGTCGCGGCGGCGGCGAATGACGTCCCGGTTGAATCCCATCAGGAAGCGCACCTCCTCGGGACTGCGCCGCCAGTTCTCGGTGGAGAACGCATAGGCCGACAGCCAGGTCACACCCAGCTCGATGCAGCCGCACACCACGTCCAGCAAGACAGCCTCACCGCGGCGGTGCCCCTCGGTGCGAGGCAACCCACGCTGCTGAGCCCACCGCCCGTTGCCGTCCATCACCAGCGCAACATGCCGGGGCATCCGCTCGGGTGGTATCAGGGGTGGCCGGGCACCGGAGGGATGCGGATCAGGCGCTCGAACCACCGTCCCATCCTGCCGCCACCGCATTCAGCGGGCTCAGCGGGGTTATCGAGGGCCCGATAACCCCGCTGAATGCGCAGGCGAGGTAGGGATTACGCGCTCGACCAGTGGTAGCGAGCGGAGTTGGCGTTCCAGGTGCCACTGCAGATGGGCGGCGACCAGGCCGCTGCCCTCCCGGCAGGCCGCGGCCGGCGCAGCGTCGGCGACCTGCCAGTCTCCGCGCACGAGGGCGTCGAGTAACTCCATCGTCTGCGCCGACGGGGTGGCAGCGCCGGTTGGCCTGCATCCTGGGCAGACCATGCCCCCCGCGGGCACGCTGAACGCCCGGTGCGGACCCGGTGCCCCGCAGCGGGCGCATTCAGTCAGCGCGGGTGCCCAACCGGCAGTGGTCATCGCGCGCAACAGGAAAGCGTCGAGCACCAGCGGGGGTTGCCGCTGCCCATCAGACAGCGCGCGTAGGGCTCCTATGACCAGCAGGTACAGCCGCAATACCGGCTCCCCCTCGGCGCCGGCCAGTCGCTCGGCGGTCTCCAGTACTGCGCATCCGGTGGTGTAACGGCCGTAGTCGCCGACCAGCCGGGAACCGAAGCCGTCGACCGTCTCGGCCTGGGTGACGATGTCCAGCGTCCGACCGCGGTAGAACTGCACATCGACGTGGCCGAACGGCTCCAGCCGCGCACCGAACTTCGAGGAGGTTCGCCGCACACCCTTGGCCACCGCGCGCACCCGCCCGTGCCGGCGGGTCAGCAGCGTGACGATGCGGTCGGCTTCGCCCAGCTTCTGCACCCGCAGCACCACCCCGGTGTCGCGGTACAGCTTCACCCGCCCATCGTTGCACTACCATGCCACCGCGCGACGCGGCGCGCGGACAGCGACAAGCATCCATATCGCAGGGCCGGTGGGCGCGCAGACAGCGACAAGCATCCATATCGCGGCGAGATAGGTTCAGAAACCGAGCCGGCGTAGCTGCTTGGGGTCGCGCTGCCAGTCCTTGGCGACCTTCACTCGCAAGTCGAGGTACACCGAGACGCCCAGCAAAGCCTCGATCTGCCGGCGAGCGCGGCTGCCGACCTCCTTGAGCCGCTGGCCACCCCGCCCGATCACGATCGCCTTCTGGCTGTCCCGCTCGACGTAAAGGTTCACGTAGACGTCGACCAGGTCAGCCCGCCCCTCCCGGGGATTCATCTCCTCCACCAAGACGGCCAGCGAGTGCGGCAGTTCCTCGCGCACTCCTTCCAGGGCCGCCTCCCGCACCAGCTCTGCCACCAAGGTCTGCTCTGGTTCGTCGGTGAGCTCCCCGCCCGGGTACAGCGGCGGGGACTCCGGCATCCGGGCCAGCAGCAGGTCGGCGAGCAATCCCACCTGGAAACCGTCGACCGCGGACACCGGCACCAGCTCGGCGAACTCGTCGAAGCCGGCCGACCGGGCCAGGTCGGCCAACCCCGCGAGTTGCTCAGCGACCCGCTGCGGGCTGACCAGATCGGTTTTGGTCACGATGCCGAACACCGGGGTGCGCGGGGCCAGCGCAGCCAGCTCACCGGTGATGAACCGGTCCCCCGGCCCGATCGCTGCGTCAGCGGGCACGCAGAATCCGATCACGTCCACCTCCGACCACGTCGCGCGCACGAGGCTGTTGAGCCGTTGACCGAGCAGGGTGCGTGGCCGGTGCAGGCCGGGCGTGTCCACCAGGATGAGCTGCCCATCGGGCTGGTGCACGATTCCGCGGATGGTGTGGCGGGTGGTCTGCGGCCGGCTCGACGTGATCGCCACCTTGTGGCCCACCAACGAGTTGGTCAACGTCGACTTGCCGACGTTGGGTCGACCGACCAGGCAGGCGAAACCGGCCCGGAACGGTGTCTGGGCAGCCGTCCCCGCAATGTCCCCCGTTACGTCGCCAGTCATATCGCTAGTCATGTTCTGGGCCACCTTTAACTCACCGCGCGCAGCACGTCGGTGAGTGCTCCGCGCTGGTCGGCCAGCAGCACCGCGGCCTGCGGCCCGAGCTCGCGGACCGCGGCCAGCGACGCAGGATCCACCGATCCCGATCGGGACACCACCGCGGCCGCCTCCAGGCCGGTCGCGCCGCTGGCCACTGCGGCCGCAACCGCCACCTGCAGTGCGGTGAGCATCAGCGAGGGCAGCGAGACCGTGCACCCGGTGTAGGTCCGCCCTTCGGTGTCACGCACGGCAGCACCCTCGTCGGCCCCCGTGCGGACCAGCGTCGAGCGCGCCAGCGTCACGATCTTGGCGTCCTCGGGGTCGAGGTCAGCGGTGTCAGGCACGCGTATCGCTCGCTTCCTGCGGCGGGTCGGCCGCGACGGGGTGGAGCTGGGGTTGGTCGACCTGCTGTTGGTCACTCAGGGCTGGGGAATCCGGCTGCGAGCGGACCGGAGAAACGAGGACGGTGGTGATGCGCAGCCGCCCGCGACGGTCGTTACCGCCCTCGGCCCGCAGCCGAAGGCCGGCCACTTCGGCTTCGGTACCGGGCACCGGCACCCGACCCAGCCGCTGCGCGAGCAGCCCACCGACGGTTTCCACGTCGGTGTCCTCCAGATCCACCGCGAACAGCTCACCCAGATCGATCACCGGCAGCCGGCTGATCACCCGCACCGTACCGTCCTCGAGGTGCTCGACCGGCGGTAGCTGCTCGGTGTCGGATTCGTCGGTGATCTCGCCGACGATCTCCTCGAGGATGTCCTCAATGGTCAACAAGCCGGCGGTGCCGCCGTACTCGTCGACGACGATGGCCATGTGATTGTGCGAGATCTGCATCTCCTTGAGCAGGCCGGTCAGCAGCTTGGAGTCGGGCACGAACGTCGCAGGCCGCATCACCTCACTGACCGTTCCGCCATCGGGGCCGCCTCGTGGCTCACCGCCCTGGAGCCCGTCCACGGTCCGCGCCACCAAGTCCTTGATGTGCGCGACTCCGACGATGTCATCGACGCTGTCCCCGATCACCGGAATCCGGGAGAATCCTGAGCGCAGTGCCAGTGCCACGGCCTGGCGCACCGACTTGTCCCGCTCGATCCAGACGATCTCGGTCCGGGGCACCATCACCTCGCGGGCCACGGTGTCGCCGAGCTCGAAAACGGAGTGGATCATCTCGGCTTCACCGGCTTCGACCACGCCGTGCTCCCCCGCCATGTCCACCACCTCGCGGAGTTCCACTTCGGAGCTGAACGGCCCTTCCGGGAATCCCCGACCGGGCGTGATCGCATTACCGACCAGGATGAGCAGCCGCGACAGCGGGCCCAGGATCCGTCCCAGCGCCCGGACCGATCCGGCCACCGCCAGACCGACGCGGTAAGGATGCTGGCGTCCGATGGTTCGCGGGCCCACCCCGACGACCACATAGGTGACCACGACCATCGCCAGCCCGGCCGCCAGGACCGCCAGCCAGGTTGGCTGCAACGCCCGCACCGCCGCCACGGTGACCAGTACCGTGGCAATCAATTCGCAGCTGAGCCGCAGCAGGAGCAGCAGGTTGATGTGCCGGGGCCGATCGGCAACGACCAGCGCGAGCTGGCCAGCGCCGAACCGGCCGGAACGCACCAGCGCATCGACCCGGGCCCGCGACACCGTGCCCAGGGCGGCGTCAGCCGCGGCGAAGGCCCCGGCGGCTACCACCAGAGCGGCGGCCAGCACCAGCAGCGGAAGGGACGACGTCAGCACGTCGGTGCCCGCAGGTTATCCAGGAGGGCCGGACTCCTCCGGCCCATCCAGACCCACCGCTCCCAGCAGTCGGGTGTCCGCCTCCCGCTGGGCCGACCGGCGCCGACTGGCCCGTGCGGCGCGTCGGAACTCGCCGAGGATCCGGTCTTGCAAGGCGAACATCTGGCGCTCCTCGGATGGCTCGGCATGGTCGTAACCCAGTAGGTGCAGCACGCCGTGCACGGTGAGCAGGTGCAGCTCATCAAGTACCGAGTGACCCGCTGCGGCGGCCTGCTCGGTCGCGACCTCCGGGCACAGCACGATGTCGCCGAGCAGCGTTAGGCCGCCGACCGGGCTGTCCGGCCGCCCGCCTCCCAGCAGCCCACCATCACCGGCCTCATCCATCGGGAAGGCCATCACATCGGTGGGTCCCGGCTGGTCCATCCAGCGCTGGTGTAGATCGGCCATCTCCCCGGTGCCCACCAGCAGCATCGACAGCTCGGCCAACGGGCTGACGCCTAACCGGTCCATCGCGAAACGGGCTGCCGCGGCCAGCGATGCCTCGTGGACGGCGGTGCCCGACTCATTGGCGATCTCGATGCCCACCGCCGAGTCACCGCCTCCGGCGGCGGTCGCTCCGGTTGGGCACCGGGTGTGCCCCGGTGCCCTCCTGGACGGTATCCCACCGCGCGTAGGCGTCCACGATGTCGGTGACCAGCCGGTGACGGACCACATCGGCGCTGGACAGCTGCGCGAAGTGCACATCATCCACCCCGTCAAGGATGTGCTGCACGATCCGCAACCCGGAAACCTGACCTCCCGGCAGGTCAACCTGTGTGACGTCACCGGTAACCACGACCTTGGAGCCGAAGCCGAGCCGGGTGAGGAACATCTTCATCTGCTCCGGCGTGGTGTTCTGCGCCTCGTCGAGGATGATGAACGCATCGTTGAGGGTGCGGCCACGCATGTAGGCCAGCGGGGCGACCTCGATGGTTCCGGCCGCCATCAACTTGGGGATCGACTCCGGGTCGAGCATGTCGTGCAGGGCATCGTACAGCGGCCGAAGGTAGGGGTCGATCTTCTCGAACAGCGTGCCGGGCAGGAAGCCCAACCGCTCCCCCGCCTCGACCGCCGGCCGGGTGAGGATGATCCGGTTGACCTGCTTGGCCTGCAGCGCCTGCACCGCCTTGGCCATCGCGAGGTAGGTCTTGCCGGTGCCGGCGGGCCCGATGCCGAACACGATGGTGTAGCGATCGATGGCGTCGACGTAACGCTTCTGGTTCAGCGTCTTGGGCCGGATCGTGCGGCCGCGCCGGGAGAGGATGTCCAGGCTGAGCACCTCGGCCGGCTCCGCCTCGCCCTGCTCCAGCATGGCCAGGGCCCGACGGACCGCGTCCGGGGCGAGTTGCTGACCGCGGGAGGCCAGGATGAGTAGCTCGCCGAAAGCGCGTTCGGCGTAGGCCACGTCGGCCGGGGTACCCGAGAGGGTGGCCTCGTTGCCTCGCACGTGCACATCGGCCGCCAGCAGGTCCTCGATCACCCTCAAGTTCTCGTCACGGGATCCCAGCAGCGACAGCACGGCGGCGTTCGGAATCACGATCTTGGACTGAACCGGTTCGGTGTGGGTGGTCGCCGAACCGGACGGGGAGGTGCCCTCCACGGGGGTAGGGGTCACGTGTGCCTGGGTCCTGCTTTCTGCGCGCTCGCGCATCGGGGCAATCCGATAAGAACAATGCTAGCCGCAGAGCGGGGGCAGCGGGGCTGCAGGCTGCCCGCCGGCACCGGAATCACGAGCAGTTCGCAGTTGCGCCGGCAGTCAACGGACACCGAAGGAGTTTGCGACAACAGAGGGGATGGCCGCGCCGCAGCGGAAACTGGGGGCCATCCCGCTGCGGCGCGGCGCCGCCGGACCGAGGGGGGAGGTGTCCGGCGGGCTTCTCCAGGCGTGAGCCCGGAAAGAACTAGTACCTGATCAGGTGGCCTTCCCTGGTATTTCATACCTAAGGTAACCCTTACCCGGGCTTGTCACTCCATATACCACCTGAATGGAGCAGGCCAGCGCCCAGAAAGGGCGCCAATTGCACTGAGAGCTACTATGCCCGCACTCGATGAACGCAACACTTCCGGACCCAGCCGCACCGGTCGACCCCCCGCAGCCGTCAGCGTGGCGAGTTCCGCCTCGGTGATGCCGCCCTCAGGACCGACGACGAGCAGCAATTCACCCTCCGCGGGCAACAGCGCCGAGGCCAGCGACTCGGTGGCCGCTTCGTGCAGGACCAGGCATCCCGCTGCCGCGGTGCAGCGCTGTCCGAGAGCTGTGGTGTTCACCGGCTCGGCCACCTCAGGAAACCAGGGCCGACGGGCCTGCTTGGCTGCCTGTCGAGCGGTTTCCCGCCACCGAGACAGTGCCTTGGCTGCGCGTGGGCCCTGCCAGCGGGCCACGCAGCGGCTGGCCTGCCAGGGCAGTACTGCGTCCACCCCGGCTTCGGTCGCCAGTTCCACCGCCAGTTCGCCACGCTCGCCCTTGATCAACGCTTGGGCCAGCGTCAGGCGCAATACCGGAGCCGGCGCGGTCCGGCGGCGCAGCACGTGCAGACGCAGCCGATCTCGGCTGGTGTCGAGCACCTCGCAGGCGGCCAGCTCACCACAACCGTCGGTGAGCACCAGACGCTCGCCGGGGCGTAGCCGGCGCACGGTGGCGGCGTGCCTGCCCTCCGGTCCGTCCAGGATCGTCTCAGTGCCCTCAGCCGGTAGCTGCCCGGCGAAAAACACCGGCAGGGTACTCACGGACCCGTTACCGGGGCCCGTCAGCGCCCGCCTAAGGAGTCTCGCAACCGGGAGAACAAGCCGCCGGCCCGGCCGTTCGCCGTGAGTTCGGCCTGCTCCTCACCACGGAGCGTGGCAAGCTCGCGCAACAGTTCCATCTGCCGGGAGTCCAGCCGCGTCGGGGTCACGACGTCGAGGTGAATGAACAGGTCACCGCGTCCCTCGGCGCGGCCGGTACTGCGCAGCCGGGGCATCCCTCGTCCGAGCAGCGAAAGCACCGTCGCGCACTGGGTGCCCGCTTCGACCCGGACCTCCTCGGTGCCGTCGAGGGTCTCCAACGCGACGGTGGTGCCCAGCGCGGCGGAGGTCATCGGCACCCGCACCGTGCAGTGCAGATCAGCACCGTCGCGGGTGAACGTCTCGTGCGGTACCTCCTGCACTTCGACGTAGAGATCGCCAGCCGGGCCTCCACCAGGACCGATCTCGCCATGCCCGGCCAGCCGCACCCGCATCCCGTCGGCTACCCCGGCCGGCACCTTGGCGGTGACGTTGCGACGGGCGCGGATCCGGCCGTCCCCGCCACATTGGCGGCAGGGCTCCGGGATGACCTCGCCGAAGCCGTGGCACACCGGGCACGGTCGCGAGGTCACGACCTGGCCGAGGAAGGAGCGCTGCACGTTCTGTACCTCCCCCGAGCCGTTACAGGTGTCGCAGGTCTGCGGCCCGGTACCGGGCGCGCAACCGACACCGTTGCATTCGCCGCACAGCACTGCAGTGTCCACGGTAAGTTCGCGCGAGGCACCGCTGGCGCACTCCTCGAGGGTGAGCTGCAGCCGGATCAGTGCATCGGAACCGCTCTGTACCCGGCTGCGCGGTCCTCGCCGTCCGGGTCCGCCGGTGGCGCCGAAGAAGGCGTCCATGATGTCGCCGAACCCGAATCCGCCGAAGGGGTCACCGCCACCCGCACCGCGCCCCGGCTCCAGCGGATCCCCACCGAGGTCGACGATCTGGCGCTTCTGCGGGTCGGTCAGCACCTCGTAGGCGGCGGTGACGTCCTGGAAACGCTGCTGCGCTTGCGCATCGGGGTTGACATCGGGATGCAACTCACGAGCCAGCTTGCGGTACGCGCGTTTGATCTGCTCCGCGTTGGCATTCCTCGGCACGCCCAGGATTGCGTAGTAGTCCTTGGCCACGCTGGTGTCCTCCTGTTGCAGCCCTCGCCGCGGTGCTGTCGTGCGATGTCCGTGAGCGCCGGTGCTCAACGGGTGGTCAGGATCTCCCCCAC
>DASQVB010000303.1:0-2569 GCA_035640975.1 Pseudonocardiaceae bacterium | reverse complement strand
CGCATCACCAGCAGCAGGTAGGTGAACAGCACAGCGGCCAGCCCGACGAAGCCCAGCTCCTCGCCGATCGCGGCGGTGATGAAGTCGGTGTGCGCTGCGGGCACCAGGTCGGGACGGCCTGCACCCAGGCCGGTACCGAACACTCCGCCGGTACCCAGCCCGAACAGCGACTGTGCCATCTGATAGCCGGCGCCGTCGTAGTCGGAGAACGGATCGAGCCACGCGGTCACTCGGCGCTGCACATGCGTGAAAAGCATGCCCGAGACCAGCGCGCCGCCGATGAAGAAGATCAGCCCGATCACCATCCAGGCGGCCCGCTCGGTGGCGATGTAGATGAGCACCAGCACGATGCCGAAGTACAGCAACGAGGTGCCCAGGTCCTTCTCGAGCACCAGAACACCCAACGAGAGTCCCCACGCCATCAGCAGCGGAGCGAGGTCTCGGGCCCTGGGCAACTCCATGCCGAGCACGCTGCGGCCCGCAGTGGTGAAGAGGTCCCTCTTGGCGACTAGAAACGCCGCAACGAAGATCATCAACAGGATCTTGGCGAACTCACCCGGTTGAATACCCAGCCCGCCGAACCGCAGCCAGATCTTCGCGCCGTTGACTTCAGAGATGGCGCTGGGCAGCAAGCCGGGCAGGGCCAGCAGCCCCAGCCCGACCAGCCCGCAGGTGTAGCCGTAGCGAGCCAGCATGCGATGGTCGTGGATCAGCACCAAGACCGCCACGAACAGCCCAAGGGCGAGCGCCGTCCAGGCGATCTGATTGGGAACGTTGCCATCCGGGATCGGGTCACCGACCGCAGCGGCCGCGGTCGCCTCAGCCAGATCGAGCCGGTGGATGAACACCAGACCCAGCCCGTTGAGCAGCGCGACGCAGGGCAGGATGAGTGGGTCGGCATACGGAGCCAGCAACCGCACCGCGATGTGGGCGGTGCCGAACAGGGCCAGGTAGGCGGCGCCGTAGTAGAGCAGCGAACGGGTTACCTCCTGCTGCTGGTTGAGTTCCACCAGCACCAGTGCGGTGGTCACCACGATCGAGGCGAACGCCAGCATGATCAGCTCGAGACCGCGCTTGGTGGACGGCGCGGTCGAGGGGTCGGTGTCCGGCAGGGGCGCTGGAGTGACCATCAGCTAGCTCACCGTCCGGCAGTCCACTCCGGGTTCCGAGGGTGTCTGCGGAATCGGTGTGCCGGTGATCGCGGGTTCAGGGTGCTGGCCGGACAGCTGCCCACCAGGAGGCGGCCCCGGCGAACTCGAGGGGACGGGCAGAGGTGGTTGCTCAACGGCGGTCGCCCCGATATCGGTCCGCGGGCACGGCGGCAGCAAGTCATTGGTGCGCAGCCGGCCGATGATCTCGCGAGCGCCATCCAGTCCAGTGTTGCTGATCATTCCCCGGCGTACTTCCGTCCGGACGTGTGGTTGCAGACCCTGCAGGAAGATGGTCTCGCAGCGTCGTGCGCCATCCCGGCAGCTGCCTTCGGCGCGGGTATGCAGCGGCAGGCCGAAGACCTGGCCCCGCACTCCTTGAAAGACCACCACCTCGCCGCTGTTGGTCGCCCCCACGTAGTACTGCCGAAGGACCAAGATCGAACCGATACCGGTGATGGCACCGAGCAGCACCACCACCACGACGAGGCCAACCAGCGTGCGTCGCTGCTTTCGGCGGCGTAGCTGGGGATCGGGCGCAGCAGGTTCGATCCGTTTGGGTTCGGGGCGTGGCAGTGTGGTCGTCGCGGCCCGGGCGGCTGCCGAGTCCGGCTGCGGATCCTCCACGCCGTCGCCGGCGGCTCCGGCGATGATGGGCGCGTCCTCGCCGTACTCGACATCGACCACGTCGGCCACGATGCAGGTGATGTTGTCCGGCCCGCCGCCCTTGAGGGCCAACTCGATGAGTCGGTCGGCGCAGTCTTGTGGGCTGGAGATGGTCAGCCCTTCGGCGAGCGTCTCGGTACTGACCACCCCGGAAAGCCCGTCGGAGCACAGCAGGTAGCGGTCCCCGGCACGGGCCTCCCGGACGGTGAGCGAGGGCTCCACCTCGTGCCCGGTCAGTGCCTTGAGCAGCAGCGAACGTTGCGGATGGTGGCTGGCCTCATCCTCGGAGATCCGACCCTCGTCGATCAACGATTGGACGAAGGTGTCGTCGTGGGTGATCTGGCTGAGCGCGCCGTCGCGCATGAGGTAGGCACGGGAGTCGCCGACATGGACCAGGCCGATCTTGTTTCCGGCGAAGAGCACCGCGGTCAACGTGGTGCCCATGCCCTCTCGTTCGGGATCCTCCCGGACCAGCTCGCTGATCGCGGCGTTGCCGGCGAGGGTGGCTTCATAAAGTTGGTCCAGCAGGTCGTTGCCGGGTTCGTCGTCGTCCAGCGGGGCGAATGCCGCGATCACGACCTTGGCCGCCACCTCGCCTGCCGCGTGACCGCCCATCCCGTCGGCCAACGCCAGCAAGCGCGGACCCGCGTAGACCGCGTCCTGGTTGTTCTGCCGAACCAGGCCGCGGTCGCTTCGGGCGGCATAGCGCAGAACCAGAGTCATGAGCGCAGCTCGATCACCGTCTTGCCGATACG
>DASQVB010000302.1:0-4414 GCA_035640975.1 Pseudonocardiaceae bacterium | reverse complement strand
GGTTCGAACCCGAACACCTGTAACTCCGCCGACATCGACAAGTTGAAGCAAGGTGGCCAGCTCGCCTACGTCATCGAGAAGAACATCGCGAACTGGAACCTGCAGTCCAACGAGGGCAATGTCTTCGAGAGCTCACAAGTTCTCAAGGGCGTGTTGCCCTACACCTTCGTCACCCAGCCGGATCTGACAACGGCGATGAACGACGATGTGCTCGAGTCGGCCAAAGTTACCAAACCCAATCCGCAGACCATCGTCTACAAGATCAAGCCGAATGCGGTGTGGTCGGACGGGACACCGATCACCGCTGAGGACTTCATCTATAACTGGAAGGTGCTGAACGGGCGTGACTGCCCGAACTGCGCTGCGTTCACCACCTCGGGCTATGACCAGGTGCAGTCGGTTGTCGGCAGCGACAACGGCAAGACGGTGACCGTGACATTGTCCAAGCCGTTCACCGACTGGAAGCAGCTGTGGAGTGGCGGCTCACCGATCTACCCGGCGCACATCGCAGCACAGCAGGGGAACATCAAGACTCCCGCGGGACTTGCCGCGGCGTTCACCTGGTTCGGTGCCAACGTGCCGAAGTACTCCGGTGGCCCCTTCCTGATTGATAACTTCCAGAACAACGAGTCGGTCACCCTGGTGCCCAACCCCAAGTGGTACGGGCAGCGCTCGAAGCTCGACCGGCTGATCTTCCGGATCATCACCGATGCGGCGCAGGAACCGACGGCACTGCAGAACCGAGAAGTTCAGGTCATTTATCCGCAGCCGCAGGTCGACCTGGTGCAGCAGGTGCGCAACATCCCTGGGGTCTCCTCCTTCGTCGGGCTCGGACTGACCTGGGAGCACTTCGACCTCAACCTGAACAACCGGTTCCTGACCGATCCGGCACTGCGCACTGCCATGTTCACCGCGATCGACCGGCAGGCCATCATCGACAAGACCGTCGGTCAGTTCACCGACAAGGTCATACCGATGAACAGCCATAATTTCGTTCCGCAGCAAAGCGGTTATGAGGACGTGATCAGCGAAACCGGCCAGGGTTCGGGCGACGTTGAGCGGGCCAAGAAAATCCTTGCCGCTGCCGGTTACAAGATCGAGGGTGGGCAGCTCCGTACCGCGACCGGGCGGCTGGTGCCGCCAATGCGGATTCGCTACACCGTCGGTAATCAGATCCGGCAGACCGAGTGCGAGCTGTTCGCTCAACAGGTCAAGCCCTTGGGCATCAACGTGCAGGTAGTCCCCACCGACGACCTCGGTGCAACCACGTCCCAGGGGGACTACGACATCGTGGTGTTCGCCTGGGTCGCCAGTCCCTTTCCCTACGGCGGTGCGGTTCAGCTCTGGAGCACCGGATCGGGAAACAACTTCGGCAACTACAGCAATCCCGACGTCGACCGCCTGATCGCCGCGGCCGCGAGTCAGACGGACGAGGCGCAGGCTAAGGAGATGCTCAATCAGGCGGACCGGCGGTTGACCCGGGATGCCTACGTCCTGCCGCTGTACCAGAAGCCGACGTTCATCGCGCTCTACGACACCATCGCCAACGTCCGCAACAATTCCTCGCTGGACGGCCCGCCATACAACGTCGCAGAGTGGGGCTTCCGGGCGACCGGCTGATCACTTCGGCGATCGCCCGTTGGTCAGGGCGCTTGGGTTTGCTCGCCCAGTTGAGTGGGTTCTCATGACTGTGTGGGGAGTCCCCAACGAAGCCGTCAGACTGAGGCGCGAGCCGAGCCACGAGCAGATGTTCTCGTTCTACGGTCAGCTCGATCTTCTGCTGCGCGGCCCCGCTGTGTTCGGCGCGGAGGTGGCCCAATACTTCTGGCCCCAGGTCCGGCCGACGTCGACCGGCTCTGTCTCATGTGCGGTTGAGGTGCTGGTCGGAGGCGTTACGCCACGGCGCTCGACGCGTTGCCCAGTCAATCCGTCACGCTGTATCGCTCTCCGGACGGTGACATACCCGATTGGAACGATGGGATCTGGTACACGACTCCATGGGGCATGGACCGGTTTGTCGTCAACCCACACACCGGCAGCCAGTTCATGGTGGCCGGTCGCCACGTGCCTGTGCTGAACCCGGATCTCATGCATGCGTGCGTGACGCTATTCGCGTGATCAAGCAACTGGTCACGACCACGTTCGAGGCTGATGGTGCCGTGATCATGCACGCAGCCGCTTTTGCGGCCGACGGCCGTGCGGTCGCGCTGGTCGGCGGCAAAGCATCGGGCAAGACCACCACCATGCTCGCAGCCGTCGAAAGCGGCGCCACATTGATCAGTAACGACCGCCTGTACGCGTGGCCGACCAGCAGCCAGACCACGGTGATGGGATGGACAGATCCTATCCGTGTGATTGGCACCTCGCCGGACCAGCAAAAGCAGGCGGTTCCCCTGCTAGAACATGCCGGAGGTGACCGCAGCAAGGTGGCCCATCAGCCGCTGTCGCTCGCCGCGATCGTCTTACCCCAGGTGCTCCCCGGTCCGGCTGAGGTCGCGTGCGTTGACCTCGACGCAATCAGCGGCGAGGCTGCGGTTCGGGCAGAGGTGTTGCCCCAGCGGGTGCGGTGGCTCGGTCTGGAACCCAATTCTCGCCCGCCCTCGAACCCGCCGGCAGCACCGCGCTACCTGCACATTTCCTACGCCTATCCGGACGCCAACTTGGCCGCCACCGCGCTTCGCGACGCGCTGCGCGGTGCTCGCTAACCCACACCACCGGGCCACCGGCCAACCACTGCCGAGGGTGGTCTCACCGGGGTGCCACGTCAGACCGACGTAGGCTACCGCCGCTGGTGATGCCATGAGCGCAGCCAGCCGGAGGGGATCCCCTGAACCAGGAAGATGTCGATGCTCGCCTACGCAGTGCGCCGGATACTCGTCTCGGTGCCCATTCTGGTCATGGCGACGTTCGTCGTGTTCGTGATGGTGTCGCTGTCCGGTGACCCGCTTTCGGCGCTCAAGACCCGCAATCCGCCACCACCGCCGCGCGCCCTCGAGCTCGAGGCCCAGCGGCTGCATCTCGATGAGCCGCTGCTGGCGCGTTACTGGGACTGGCTGACCGGGGTCATCCAAGGCGACTTCGGTCCATCGGTGCAGTCCACTCAGGTGATCGGGCCTGAGCTGGTCGAGCGATTCCTGGTCACCTTCCGCCTCATTGCGGTGGCGATGCTGGTGGCATTGGTACTCGCCGTGATCGTCGGCGTGATCAGTGCGGTCAAGCAGTACTCCGGGACCGATTACATGTTCACCTTCTTCGGGTTCCTGTTCCTGGCCATGCCGTCGTTCTGGTTCGCGATCCTGCTCAAGGAAGCCGGCATCAGCTTCAACAACGCGGTCGGCAAGCAGGTGCTGTTCACCATCGGTGACAGCTCCGTTTACGTCGAAGGTGGTGCCTGGGCGTCGGCCATCGACATCGCCGGCCACATGATCTTGCCCACGATCTCGCTGGCGTTGCTGTCGTTCGCGGCCTGGAGCCGCTTCCAGCGGGCCTCGATGCTCGAAGTGCTCAATAGCGACTACGTCCGGCTGGCCCGGGCCAAGGGCCTGCGCCGGGGCACGGTGATGACCCGGCATGCCTTGCGTACTGCGTTGATTCCGCTGGTGACGGTCACCGCGCTGGATCTCGGCGTGATAATTTCCGGGGCCATCGTCACCGAGACGGTGTATCAGTGGCGCGGGGCGGGCAGCTTTCTGCTCGAGTCGGTGGCACAGGATGACGTCTATGCCGTGGCGGGGTGGATGCTGATCGCGACGAGCTTCGTCATCTTGTTCAACCTGGCCGCTGATCTGCTTTACGCCGTCCTCGATCCGAGGATCCGTTATGCCTGAGCGGGAGTTCACCGTTGCGCAGCGCAGCCAGGCACAACTGGTCCTGCGCCGCTTCCGGCAACACCGGCTGGCCGTGGCCAGCTTGGTCGTGTTGCTGGCGGTCGTACTGCTTGCTTTCGTCGGTGGTTGGTTGTGGAAGTACTCCGTGACCGACTTCACCCCGGATGAGTCGCAGCCCCCGTCCTGGGATCATCCCTTCGGCACCGACGCAGCTGGGCTCGACACGTTCGCTCTGGTGTTGCGCGGCACCCAGATCTCGATCGGGATCTCGGTGCTGGTCGCGGTCTTCTCGACCGTCGTGGGAACCATCTGGGGAGCGACCGCCGGCTACTACCGGGGAACTGTCGATACCGTGATGATGCGGATCGCCGACCTCATCCTCGCTCTGCCGCTGCTGGCGGTCGCGGCAGTGCTGGGACACAACGTCGGAGGGAGCTGGTGGCTGATCGCGATGGTGATCGCCGGGCTGTACTGGGCCTACGTTGCCCGGGTGTCCCGCGGTGTGGTGCTGTCGCTGCGGGAGAAGGAATTCATCGAGGCCGCCAGGGCCCTTGGCGCCAGCGACGCCAGGATCATCTTCCGGCATC
>DASQVB010000301.1:0-3106 GCA_035640975.1 Pseudonocardiaceae bacterium | reverse complement strand
GCCCGCATCAGGCAAGCCTACGGAGCACCGTATCGGGCGCACAACGATCCCGCGCCCACCCCTGGTACGCAGGTTCGGCTGACGCGGTTCGATCGTGCAAGCACTCGCGCCCCCACCACCCCGGCCCGGTACCGTTACCGCTGCAGCGATTCCAGCCGAGCCCGGAAGTGTGTCGGAGTTGACCTTGCCCGATCCGGAGGAGCAGGACCGTGAAGGTCCAGCCCGGCCCCGCAGCTCCGAGGACACCGGCGCTGCATTCGCCGGGATCGTCGCGGGCCTGCATACCGGACCGGGCTCACCCCGTTGGCCAACCGAGGAGGATCATTTCGAGCCGCCAGAGCCACCCCCGTTGCCGGTGCCGCGGCCACGGACGGTCGGCGGCGTGGCACTGCTGGCTGCCGGAGTGCTGCTGCTGGTAGCACCGAACCTGCTGGGCCTTGGGCAGGCAGTGGGGACACCGCTTGGTCTGTTGGCGCTGACCGCTGGGATCGGCACCCTGGTGCTCGGACTACGTTCCGGTCCACCACCGGAAGGCTGGGACGACGGGGCGCGGCTGTAGCTGTACTGTCCCGCGACGCCGGGACTGATCACCACCTCAGCACATGCGGGATGCCGGTGCGCTGGAAGTGCCCGACGTTGACGCATTCGGTTCGCCCCACCCGGACCCGCCGGGCCAGCGGCTGATGCACGTGCCCGAACAACGCGGCTCGCGGCCTGTCCCGGCCGATCACCGCTAGCAGCTGCTCGGAGCCGGCTTCGGGCCGGCGGGCCTGCACGTCGTAGACCAGCTCAGGCACCGCGGGCGGGATATGGCTACATAACACATCCACCCGCCCCAGGGCCTCGACCGCCGCCGTGTACTGCTGGGGAGTACGCAGATACGAGCTGAACGCCGTGTCGGGTGCCCGGGTGACCCCTTCAGGTAACAGCCCGCCACCGACAAAGCCGCAACGCAGGCCGCCGATTTCGGTGGTTTGGCCATCCAAAATGTGCACGCCGGGGCGCGCGAAGCGTGGCCACAGTTCGGGCAGGTCCACATTTCCCGGGGTGGCATAAGTCGGGATCGGCAGCACTGCGAACAGCCGTTCGTACTGTTCTACGACGGCGTCACGAACCACCCTGCGAGGGTCTGGCACACCCGCCCACAGGTCACGCACAAACGCGAATGCTTCGCCGGGCGCACCATCAGAACGCAACTGGGCGAATCGGTGGACCACGGCAGGCCCGAACACCGAGCCCAGGATTCCAGCGGAGTAGTCGTGGTAGTTCACGAAGTCGATCAGGTCGCCCAGCACCAGCAGCGCATCGGCTCCCGCGCCGGCCCCGGCCAGAGCGTCCGCATTGCCGTGCACGTCGGACACCACATGGACCCGCACGAGCAGCCAGGTTACTCGCCGGCGGTTGGAGCACCGCCGGGCTGTTGGACCGAATGCTGGTCGCGATACGTTCACTACTCAGACCAGGCTGGCGGACGGCCTGGCCAGAAGCAGTGAAGCAGCCCGAGCCACGGAGGTACTCGTGCGGGAGTTCACAGCCCCGGACACCGTAACGGTGACCGACGAGGAAAACCTTACCGATGCGGTGTGGGCCAATGCCGAGCGGTTCGCCGGCAGCGTGAGCTTTCGCCGCCGGCTGGAAAGCGGTTGGGTGGACGTCACCGCGACGGACTTCGCGAAGCAGGTCACATCCGTGGCCAAGGGCCTCATTGCATCGGGCATCGAACACGGAGATCGAGTCGCGCTACTGTCCAAGACCCGCTACGAGTGGACTCTGCTGGACTATGCGATCTGGGCCGCCGGCGGATCGACGGTGCCGATCTACGAGACGTCCTCTTCCGACCAGGTGGAATGGATCCTGTCGGACTCCGACGCCAAGGCGGTCATCGTCGAGACCCCTGCGCACCGCAAGATGGTTCAGGAGCTGGTTGATCGCCTGGATGAGCCGTGCCTTGTCTGGCAGATCGAGCCGGCGACGAGCAGTGAAGGCCCGGCCGCAGCGGTTGATGAGCTCACTGAGGTGGGTGCCGGAATCAGTGACAACGCCGTGCGGAAACGCGCTACCGCGGTGAGCGCCGACGACCAGGCAACGCTGATCTACACGTCAGGGACCATGGGGCGCCCCAAGGGCTGCGATATCACCCATCGCAATCTGCTCGCCGTGACCCGGTCAGCCCTGGCGGAGTTCCCCGGCCTGATGCAGCCGAGCAACTCCATGCTGCTGTTCATTCCGCTGGCGCACGTGCTCGCCCGAATCGTCCAATGCTGCTGTGTGTACGGGCGGATCACCCTCGGGCACACCCCGGATGTGAAAAACCTGGTTGTCGCACTGGACGAGTTCCGGCCCACGTTCGTGCTGGCGGTGCCTCGGGTGTTCGAGAAGGTGTACAACACCGCCAAGCGCAAGGCACACACCGACGGCAAGGGCCGCATCTTCGATATCGCCGACGCGACCGCCACCGAGTGGAGCCGTGCCCAAGACAGTGGGGGAGCGGGACTGGCTCTGCGGGCCAAGCACGCGTTGTTCGACCACCTGGTCTATTCCAAGCTAAGGGCGGTACTTGGCGGTCGGTGCGTCGCAGCAATCTCCGGTGGCGCCCCGCTGGGCGAGCGGCTCGGGCATTTCTTCCGCGGTATCGGAGTGCCGGTGCTGGAGGGCTACGGGTTGACTGAGACCAGCGCGCCCGCCACGGTCAACACCGAGAAGCACTTCAAGATCGGTACTGTGGGTCGACCGTTGCCTGGCGTGACCATCAGGATCAACGATGATGATGAGGTGCTGATCAAGGGGCCCGGTGTGCTGCGCCGGTACTGGCACAACGAGCAGGCGACCGAGGAAGCCATCGTCGACGGTTGGTTTCACACCGGCGACCTCGGGGAGCTGGACGACGGCGGCTTCCTGCGGATCACCGGTCGCAAGAAGGAGATCATCGTCACAGCGGCCGGCAAGAACGTCTCCCCGGCCGCGCTGGAGGACCGGATCCGGGCTCACCGGCTGATCAGCCAATGCATGGTGGTGGGCGACAAGCAGCCCTTCATCGCCGCCCTGATCACTCTCGACGCCGAGGCGCTGCCGGCCTGGTGCACCGATCACGGCAAGCCGGCAGGCA
>DASQVB010000300.1:0-8771 GCA_035640975.1 Pseudonocardiaceae bacterium | reverse complement strand
GAAGGAACGCCTGATGCCTGGACGCATGCGGCGGGAAGGCGGAGGCGAGCGCAGCGATCGTCGGGACCGCCGCGACGGGGGCCGCGGTGCGGCCCAGCAGGAGAAGAGCCCGCACCTCGAGCGTGTGGTCGCGATCAACCGGGTGGCCAAGGTCGTCAAAGGTGGCCGGCGCTTCAGCTTTACCGCGCTGGTCGTGGTGGGAGACGGTGACGGCATGGTCGGGGTCGGTTACGGAAAGGCCAAGGAGGTGCCGGCGGCGATCCAGAAAGGTGTGGAGGAAGCCAAGAAGAACTTTTTCCGGGTTCCTCGAATCGCCAGTACCATCCCGCATCCGATCACCGGCGAGGCTGCCGCAGGCGTTGTGCTGCTCCGCCCTGCGTCTCCTGGTACCGGGGTTATCGCGGGAGGCCCAGTACGTGCGGTGTTGGAATGTGCAGGCGTGCACGACATTCTGTCCAAGTCGCTGGGTAGTGATAACGCGATCAACATCGTGCACGCCACGGTGGCGGCGTTGAAGGGGCTGCAGCGCCCTGAAGAGGTGGCCGCACGGCGTGGCCTGCCGCTGGAGGATGTAGCCCCGGCCGGCATGTTGCGAGCGCGTGCCGGGCAAGGAGCGTGACATGGCACAGTCGAATTCGACGGTACGACCGTCGCTGCGGATCACCCAGACCCGCAGCACCATCGGCAGTCTGCGCAACCAGCGCGAGACCCTGCGTTCCCTGGGGTTGCGCAAAATCCGTCAGTCTGTGGTCAAAGAGGACAACTCGCAGGTTCGTGGCATGATCGCCACTGTCCGTCACCTGGTGGCGGTGGAGGAGGTCGACTCGAAATGACGATCAAGGTTCATCACCTGCGCCCGGCCGCTGGCGCGAAGACCGCCAAGATGCGGGTCGGTCGCGGCGGGGGGTCCAAGGGCAAGACCGCAGGGCGCGGTACCAAAGGAACCAAGGCTCGTAAGAACGTGCCTGCCAGTTTCGAGGGCGGGCAGATGCCGATCCACATGCGGCTGCCCAAGCTCAAGGGTTTCCGCAACCGGTTCCGTACCGAGTACCAGGTCGTTAACGTCGGCGACTTGGCTCGGTTGTTCCCTGACGGCGGGACCGTGGGGCCAGAGCAGCTTGTGGATCTCGGTGCCGTGCGCAAGGGATTACCGGTGAAGGTGCTCGGCAACGGTGATCTCGGCGGGGTGGCGCTGCAAGTCAGCGCCCAGGCATTCTCTGGTTCCGCACGGGACAAGATTTCCGCGGCAGGTGGCAGCAGCACCGAGCTATAGGCGGCACCGGAGCCCTTACGGGCTCTATTAATACCGTCCGGCGCTGCTGTTACAGTCGGCCAGAGTGCGTGGGCGAGCTGGCTGGCATGCGCTGTCACGTGCCCCTGCATCGCCCGGTCGCCGCCCCCGGTGATGCGACCGCCGGTCCACGATCGACGGCCCCACCACGGCCGTGCCCAGGAGGTAGGAGTGCTCGGCGCCTTCCGCTCGGCCCTTGCGACGCCGGATCTGCGCCGCAAGATCCTGTTCACCCTCGGCATGGTGGTGATCTACCGGATCGGTGCGACGTTGCCCTCTCCGGGGGTGTCTTACGTCAATATCCAGCAGTGTCTGGATCAGGTGCAGAGCGGTGACAACCAGAACATCTATTCGCTGATCAACCTGTTCAGCGGTGGCGCGTTGTTACAACTCGCGGTGTTTGCGTTGGGGATCATGCCCTACATCACCGCAAGCATCATCGTTCAATTGCTCACCGTCGTGATCCCTCGCTTCGAGCAGCTGAAGAAGGAGGGGCAGTCCGGTCAGAACAAGCTCACTCAGTACACCCGCTACCTGACGATCGCGTTGGCTGTATTGCAGGCCACCGGCATCGTGGCGTTGGCGGTGCGGGGTCAGCTGTTCTCGGATTGCGCGCTGCCACCTATCCCCGACGAATCGGTGTTCAACCTCGTCGTCATCGTCATGGTGATGACAGCAGGCACCGCCGTGGTGATGTGGATAGGTGAGCTGATCACCGAACGGGGCATCGGCAACGGCATGTCGCTGCTGATCTTCACGTCGATCGCCGCGCGCATCCCGGCCGAGGGCAAGAACATTCTGGATCAGAACGGTCCGCTGATCTTCGTATTCGTGTGCCTTTTCGGTCTGGCGATCATCGCCAGTGTGGTGTTCGTCGAGCAAGGCCAGCGACGGATCCCCGTGCAGTACGCCAAGCGGATGATCGGCCGCCGAATGTACGGCGGCACCTCGACCTACCTGCCGCTGAAGGTGAACCAAGCAGGCGTCATTCCGGTCATCTTCGGGTCGTCGTTGCTCTACCTGCCCGACCTCATCGCGCGACTGACCACCTCGCCCACCGGCGAGCCGGGATGGTGGCAGAACTTCATCAGCCGCTACCTGGTGGACCAGTCCAGCTGGGTGCACATCTCGCTGTACTTCCTGATGATCATCTTCTTCACGTACTTCTACGTGGCGATCACGTTCAATCCCGACGAGCGCGCCGAAGAGATGAAGAAATTCGGTGGTTTCATCCCCGGGATCCGGCCGGGACGCCCGACCGCCGAGTACCTGGGCTTCGTGCTGAACCGCATTACCCTGCCCGGCTCGCTGTATCTGGGTACCGTGGCGGTACTGCCTAACTTGTTCCTCGACCTGACCGGTAGCGGGCAGAACCAGAACTTCCCCTTCGGTGGAACCGCCGTGCTAATCATGGTAGGCGTCGGACTGGACACCGTGAAGCAGATCGAGAGCCAGTTGATGCAGCGCAACTATGAAGGGTTCCTGCGATAGTGCGAATCCTCATCGTTGGTCCGCCGGGCGCGGGCAAAGGTACCCAGGCTGCCGTGCTGAGCGGGGAGCTCGGGGTCCCACATATCTCGACCGGCGACCTGTTCCGGGCTCACGTCAATGACGAGACCGAGCTGGGCAAGCAGGTCAAGCAGTACCTGGACTCCGGCGCACTGGTACCCGATGAGGTCACCAACAAGATGGTCGAGCAGCGGCTCAGCGAGAGTGACTGCCGGGCGGGATTTCTGCTCGACGGATTCCCTCGCAAGGTCAGCCAGGCTCGGGTGTTCGCGGATTTACTGCACGAACTCGACTGCGAGATCGATGCGGTGCTGGAGCTTGATGCCCCCGAGGATCTGGTGGTCCAGCGCCTGCTGGCCCGTGGCCGCGACGACGATACGGAGGACGTGATCCGGCGCCGCCAGCAGCTGTATCGCGAGGAGACCGCGCCGTTGCTCGACTTCTACGCTGACCGGTTGATCACGGTGCCTGCGGCCGGTTCGGTGCCTGATGTGACTGGCCGTGCGCTGGACGCGTTGCGAACTCGGGCGTAACGAGCGCGATGACCGGGGGCGGGGTGCGTGCTGTGGTGCGACGATTGCGGGGACGGACCAGCATCGAGCTCAAATCTCTTGGCGAGATTGAGGCGATGCGTGCCGCGGGCGCGGTGGTTGCGCGGACCCTGCGGTTGCTGGAGGGTCACGCTGGCCCTGGCGTGAGTACCGGTGAGCTCGATGAGCTCGCTGAACAGTCGATCCGGGAGGCCGGGGCTGTACCGTCCTTCAAGGGTTATCACGGATTCCCCGCATCGATCTGCAGCTCGGTGAACGAACAAGTGGTGCATGGGATACCGAGTCGTGCGCAGGTGCTCAACGATGGCGACCTACTGTCCATCGACTGCGGCGCAATCCTCGACGGCTGGCACGGAGACGCCGCGGTGACAGTGCATGTCGGGACCGTGGCAGACGCCGACAGCAGGTTGTCTGCAGCCTGCCGGGCCGCATTGGAGGCCGGAATCGCGGCGGCGCGATCAGGTGGCCGGCTGACCGACATCTCGCATGCGGTGGAGACCGCGGCGTTGGCCGCCGCCACCGCGCACGGTGTGTCCTACGGGATCGTGGCCGACTATGGCGGTCACGGCATCGGTACGGCCATGCACATGGACCCATTTCTGCCCAATGTGGGCCGTCCGGGCCGCGGTCCCCGCCTGGTCACTGGGATGACCCTGGCGATCGAACCGATGCTCACCGCGGGCGGCGACAAGACCGAGGAACTCGATGATGGCTGGACCGTGGTGACCCTGGATGGGTCCCGTGCCGCGCACTGGGAGCACTCCATCGCCGTGACCGATGACGGCCCGTTGGTGCTCACCGTCGACTAGTCGGCGCTATCCGGTGCGATTAGTCGGGGTACCCAGTGCGACTAGCCGAAGGGTATCCATTGGGCCGAACGGCCCCACCCGCCTAGCGCTGGGCAGTGACCCTTCGCTGAGCGCTTACCCATCCTGGTCACTTTCCACCGGAGACTGGCGGCATCGCCGGGCCATCGGGTCTGGTCATCTCCGAAGGCGGCAGCCATGGGCATCCTCGAAGGCAAGGCGATCGTGATCACTGGAGCCGGCCGCGGGCTGGGAGAGGCCTACGCGCTGCACGCCGCTCAGTCCGGAGCCTCCGTCGTGGTCAACGACATCGATGGCGAACTGGCAGAGGCGGTCGCAGATAGGATTGGCCGCTGCGGCGGGCGGGCGGTGGCCAGCGCTCAATCGGTGCGCGATCCGGGCCAGGCCAGTGGAGTTGTGGAGCGGTGCCTGGCGGAGTTCGGCAAGGTCGATGGCCTGGTGAACAACGCCGCACTCAATTATGAAGCGCTGCCCTGGGACGAAGACGTCGACGTCGCCCGCGAACTCATCGAAGTCAACGTGCTGGGCGTCTTATACTGCGGCATCGCGGCGGCGCGGGTGATGCGCACCCAACGCGCCGGGTCGATCGTCAACATCTCGTCGGGCTCGTCGTTCGGGCAGCGTGCTGCTGGTACCTATGCGGCCTCCAAGGGTGCGGTGGCGTCCCTGACCTACTCCTGGGCCCTGGACTTGGCGGAACTCGGTGTCCGGGTCAACGGGGTCTGCCCGCTGGCCTGGACCCGGATGGTGGAGCGTTCCCCGGCCGCGCAGTTGCGCGTCACGCGCCGGCGCACCCCGGATCGGGTCGCTCCGCTGGTCACCTACCTGCTCTCGGACCGGGCTGAGGGAATCACCGGGCAGCTCATCCGGTTCACTGGTGATCAGTTGCATATCGTGCGCCAGGCCGGGATCAAAGAGCCGGTGCTGCATCGTGAGGGCTGGGCGACCGAGGACATCGCGGCTGCCTTCGACGGCGTCCTGGACCACCATCTTGAACCCTTCGGCCTGTCCAAGCAGGCCCCACCCCGGCTGCGGCTAGCCACTGCTCCCGCCGAGTGAGCTGCTCACGTCGACGCAACCGCGGCATTTCCTGACTATCAGTACGCAGCTACGGCGGTTTGAGCGATCATGTCCGGGCGTTCTGAGTTGCCGATTCTGGCAAGCAGCGCCGTTGCGGCGGTGTCGCATGCGCGGTGGGATAGGTCATAGCCGCCACAGCGGGTGACGGCTCCTTGGCGGTCACTGGTCGCAACAAGAGCACCACGATCGCCGATGTGGCCCTGGCGGTTTTCACGGCGCACGACCTGCCCGACGGTGTGGAACCCAGCCTGGACTCCGATGCCACGTTCGACCCGGCAAACTTCTCCGTCACACATGGCACCCACCTGTGCGCAACCGAGGTGGACACCGAGACCGGCCGGGTGCAGATCCGCCGCTACGTCTGCGTGGACGACATCGGCACAGTGGTAAATCCGCTCATTGTGGACGGTCAGGTGCACGAGGAGCTGGCGCAAGGCATCGCGCAGGCGCTGTTCGAGAGGCCGTGTACGACGAGGGCGGCACGCTGACCAGCGGCACGTTGGCACTATCTGGTGCCCAGCGCGGTGGACTTGCCATCTCTCACCACCGACCGGACCGAGACTCCGGCCACCACGAATCCGCTGGGTGTCAGGGGTGTGGAGGAGGCCGGCACCATCGCGTCCACCCCGGCGGTGGTCAATGCTGTTCTCGATGCGGTGCGTCACTTCGGCGTCACCGATATCCAGATGCCGTGCTCGCCGCAGCGGGTGTGGCGAGCGGTGCAGTCGGCCCGCGAAGCTGCTAAGTCCACTTCGGACCATGTCATCGAGGCCGCTGCCGGTGGCGGATTGGGTTCGATCGACGCCCAAGCCAGCGGTGACACTGGAGGTGCCCAATGATCCCGTCGCCGTTCGAGCACATCGCCGCCTCCACTGTGCAGGAGGCGGTACAGGTCCTGTCCGAGGCCGGTGAGGACGCCAGGGTTCTTGCCGGGAGCCAGAGCCTGCCGCCAGTTCTGCGGCTACGGCTGGCGGCCCCAGCGATGATCGTGGATCTCTGCAAGATCAATGAGCTGCGCGGGGTGCGCGATGATGGCAACGCCATCGTCGTCGGGGCGATGACCACGCACCACGACGTGATCAATGACCCGCTGGTCGGCAGGCACGCCGAGCTGCTGGCGGCAGCCACCAAGACGGTGGGTGATCCCGAGATCCGGCACCGCGGCACTGTCGGCGGTGCGGTCCGATGAGGGCCTCTCGTCGAGGTGCGAATCCCGACGAAGACCGGCTGGGGCGCGCACTACGAGAAGTTCAACCGTGTTTCGCAGGCCTGGTCGCCTATCGCGAGCACCTCGCCCGGGTGCTCACCGCGCTGTCGCAACGACCGCCAGAGTAGGAGGCTGACCTGCATGAAGCTGAAGAACGAGTTCAGCGTCCCGGCATCGATGGACACCGTGTGGCAGGCTCTGCTGGATCCCGAACGGTCGCCCCTGTTGTCCGGAGCGACCATCACGTCGGCTGATGGCGATGAGTTCGCCGGGTTGGCGAAGGTTCGGCTGGGCCCGATCTCCTTGCAGTACCGGGGGTCGGGCCGTTGTACCGAGACCGACGCGGCGACGCACCGCGCCGTGATCGAGGCCACCGGCACGGCATCCAGCGGCCAGAGCACCGCAGCAGCCACGGTGACCGCCACTCTCGCCGAGAATGGCGGAGGTACCGCGGTCACATTGGTGCCAATCTGACCGTCACCGGCAAGCCGGCTCAGTTCGATCGAGGCATGATCGAGGACGTCGGCGAGAAGATCATTGGTCAGTTCGCGGACTGCCTGGCCGAAAGCCTGGCACCGCAGGAGGTGCCGGTAGCTACTGCCACCGACCCGCCGGCAGCCCCAGCGTTGTCAGCGACGTCTGCGAGGCCGGTGCGGTCCGCGTCGTTGCAGCCCCGGGTAGTGCCGGATATACCGCCTGCAACCGACGAGATCGATCTGCTCGACGCTGCGAGCGGCGCAGTCGCCAAACGGCTCGTGCCGGCGATCACCGCACTGGTCCTGCTGGTCCTGCGCCGGTGGCGGCGCCGCCGCTAACCCGAATTCGGCAGCTGAGGGCCCAGGACGTCGTCGGCGTCGACGATCCGGTAAGCATAGCCCTGCTCGGCGAGGAAGCGCTGGCGGTGCGCGGCATAGTCGGTGTCCAGGGTATCCCTGGACACCACCGAGTAGAAGTGCGCCTGTCGTTGGTCGCCCTTAGGCCGTAGCAACCGGCCCAGCCGCTGGGCCTCCTCCTGCCGGGAGCCGAACGTGCCGGAGACCTGCACGGCCACCGACGCCTCCGGCAGGTCGATGGAGAAGTTGGCCACTTTGGACACGACCAGGGTGCGCACCTCGCCCCGCCGGAACGCGTCGTAGAGGGCCTCCCGCTCGGAGTTGCGGGTCGATCCTTGTACCACCGGCGCGTCCAGCGCCTCGCCGAGCTCCTCCAGCTGATCCAGGTACGCGCCGATGACCAGGGTGGGCTCGTTGGGGTGCCGATCCATGATCGCGCGGACGACGGCAAGTTTGCTTCGCGCGGTGGCGCACACCCGGTAGCGCTCGTCGGTCTCGGCGGTGGCGTAGCCCAGACGCTCGGCGTCGGTGAGGGTGACCCGTACCTCGACGCAGTCCGCCGGCGCGATCCAGCCCTGGGACTCGATGTCGCGCCACGGCGCGTCGTAGCGTTTCGGTCCGATCAAGGAGAACACGTCGCCTTCTTGGCCGTCCTCGCGCACCAGGGTGGCGGTCAGCCCGAGCCGGCGACGAGACTGCAAGTCGGCGGTCATCCGGAAGACCGGGGCGGGCAGCAGGTGTACCTCGTCGTAGATGATCAATCCCCAGTCCCGGGAGTCGAAGAGATCGAGGTGCAGGTACTGACCCTTCGACCTACGCGTCATGATCTGGTAGGTCGCGATCGTGACGGGACGGATCTCCTTGCGTTCGCCGGAGTACTCGCCGACCTCGTCCTCGGATAGCGACGTGCG
Source organism: Pseudonocardiaceae bacterium (assembly GCA_035640975.1). Lineage (GTDB taxonomy): Bacteria > Actinomycetota > Actinomycetes > Mycobacteriales > Pseudonocardiaceae. The sequence continues at coordinate 562 of DASQVB010000300.1, read as the reverse complement.
GGCGACCAGCTCGCGTTTCCACTGCCGTCCGGCGACGGTGTTGGTGACCAGGATCAGCGTGGTCGCTTGGGCTTGTGCCATCGCACCGATCCCGACCAGGGTCTTGCCTGCGCCGCAGGGCAGCACCACGACTCCGGAACCGCCGGCCCAGAACCCGGTCACCGCATCGCGCTGGTAGTCACGCAGCGACCAGCCGTTCTCGGCCAGCTCGATCGGGTGCGCCTCGCCGTCGACGTAGCCGGCCAGATCCTCAGCCGGCCAACCAATCTTGAGCAGCGCTTGCTTGAGCCTGCCGCGCTCGGAGGGATGCACTGCCACGGTGTCGTCGTCCACCCGCGCCCCTAGCATGGGGGCGATCTTGCGGTGTCGGAGTACTTCCTCGAGCACGGCGCGGTCTAGCGATGCCAGCACCAGTCCGTGCGCCGGGTGGTGCACCAGCTGTAGTCGGCCGTAGCGGCCCATCGTGTCCACGACATCGACCAGCAGCGGCTGCGGCACGGCGTACCGGGAGAAGCGCACCAGAGCATCAACGACCTGCTCAGCGTCGTGCCCCGCGGCGCGC
>DASQVB010000299.1:0-25084 GCA_035640975.1 Pseudonocardiaceae bacterium | reverse complement strand
GGCTCAATGGGTGTGCCCACAGCAGTGGGAAACACGAGATCGTGTTCGGTCCACAGCTCGCCGGCGTCAGGGCGTTTGGTGGCTTGCCGTTACGGTGTTCGATCAGGACTCGTCGTGTGATCTTGGGTAGTGGGATCGCTGTGCTTCGACGAGGATGCGCTTGACATCGCTGACTGGCAGTCCCTTGTCGATCTTATATAGGGGTGCAGGGATCTGCACGAGCTTCGCAACGTTTGCAGTTAATGATCTCATCGCGTTCAGCGTTGCTGAGACCATTACGTAGGACGGCATGAATGTATTGAACTTGTCGGGTTGATGCTGTCCGCTTGCAGTACTTACCGACCGAGCGGCACCGCTGCTCCCTTTTTCGATGTTTATCGTACCCGTTAGCGCAGCATAGCACTCTGCTGACAGACTGCGATGAGGTGCGGAGCGGCCGACCCACCGTGAACTGAACATCAGGCAGGTCCACCAAGAGCTTCATGGCTTACTCCCTTCCCGGGAGATCGATTTAGTATAAGTTGGCACACCGCGCGGCTGCTGAAGGCGAGTCTCTGTGCGCAGCCTCCCTCTCGCAAGAGGCACCAACGGATGCACGAAATTGGGGGCATACCTGTCCCCACTCGATCCGGTATAATTCTTTCATGAGCAATGAGCCCCCAGGCTGTCCTGCCTGGGCTGAACGTCTCCGTCGTGAACGCGATGTTCGAGGATGGTCACAAGCGGACGCTGTTGCAGGAATGCGGACGTTTTCTGATGTACCACTACCTGAAGGCCTGCTCGACCAGTGGAAATGCTGGGAAGGCGGCCGTAACAAGCCGGACGAGTTCTACAGGCCCCTGATAGCTGCAACGTTTGGCACCGTAGTTGAGTCTATCTTCCCCAGCAGACGGCTTCCTCTCCCACCGCAAACCGCCGATGAGAGGTTGCTCAGCCAGAGCGGGATGGACACAAATGAGCTGATCAAACGCATCACGCGACCATCGATTGATGATACGACCCTTGATGCCCTTGGACTTACCGTCGACCAATTGTGCTGTGACTACGCCAGTCGCAACGCTACTGAGCTGACAACAGAAAGCCGCGAGTGGCTGTCGCGCATTACGTATCTGCTGGGCGAACGATTAACACTCGGTCAGCACAAGAACGTACTAGATGCTGCCGGTTGGCTCACTCTGCTGATCGGCTGTCTCGAATACGACACTGGTCAGTATCGATCTGCCGAAGCGACCCGAATAGGAGCACTACAACTCGCCAACGAAACCGCAAACGCCTCGATCTCGGGATGGGCTCACGAGTTGCGCGCATGGTTCGCCCTCACCAACGGTCGGTACCGAGAAGTGATTGAAGCGGCTCAAACCGGTCAAGACGTAGCACCAGGCAGATCAGTTTCCGTCCAGCTACTTGCGCAGGAAGCAAAGGCTTGGGCGCGCATGGCGAATCAACGCAACGTAGTCCGCGCCTTGGAAAAAGGTCGTGTCCTGCTCGATTCCCTGCCCTACCCAGAGCGACCCGATAATCATTTTGTAGTGGAACCAGACAAGTTCGACTTCTTCGCAATGGACTGCTATCGGTTGATTGGTGACGACGATCTTGCCGCAATGCATGCGCATGAAATAATCACGAAATCAACAGCCTTCAACGGTATGAACGTCTCCCCGATGCGCCAGGCTGAAGCCGAACTTACGCTGGGTGTTATAGCTGCTCGGAATGGCGCAGTCGACCAAGCTCTCGCCTACGGGAGCAACGCACTTAGCATTGACCGACGCTCCCAACCGTCCCTTCTCATGGTGGGCTCTGAACTAGACCAGGAGCTACAGCGGCGATACCCATATAACACCGACGTGCAAGCCTTCCATAACACCCTCACCGTTATCACCAGCCATACCTCATAGTCCCGGACTCGCCGTAGCGCGATCGCGACGACTCCTTCTGGCCTCCGGTCTGGACCCAGATGATGGGTTCCGGATTGGCCTCAGATGGTGGGTCACACTTCCTAGCCTGTACTGCGGTTTCGGGTGTGTCCGTGGATTTTGCGGCGATCTCATGCAGTTGGTGCGGGGGATGACGGTGATTAGCTCGTCCTGCTGGTTGAGGACGCGCTGGCGTTGTTGATTTCGATGGTGACGGTCTGGCGGGCGTAGCGGTGGCGGACCTGGAGCCTTCTGTCCGGCGCGCGCGCCGGCCACCGCGGAGCCAGCCAAGACGTAGATGCCCGCCTTCACGCAGCTTGGCGCGAGTGGCCCCACAGAGGGTCATGGCGTAGGTCTGTACGGCGCAGAACCGGGTGACCGTCAGGCCGAGCGGGACACGCGCTCAGTCACTGGTCGCCGGGCACCCATCGAAGCACGTCGCCGGGCTGGCATTCGAGCACACGGCACACGGCGTCGAGGGTCGTGAAGCGCACGGCCTTGGCGCGCCCATTCTTGAGCACGGCGACGTTGGCGGGGGTGATGCCGACCGCCTCGGCGAACTCGGCGACCGACATCTTGCGGCGCGCGAGCATGACGTCGATGTCGACGATGATCGCCATCACACGACCTCGTCGAGCTCGCGCCGGAGCACCGTCGCGCTGCGCAGCAGGCTGTGCATAACGACCATCAGTAAGGCGAACGCAGCCCCGCCGATGACCACGCCTCCGCCGATCAGGATGAGTCCAGGCGCGTCGTCGATCTCGCCGGCGTGCATGCACAGTGCGGCAACGAGGACCGCGGCGACGAGCCCAGCGACGGAGATGACACCAACCCACCGGAACGCGCGCTCATTGAAGATCGCGCCACGCCGCACCATGGAGAGCAGCACCCACAGGGCGACGAGCGCGACCTCCACGCACGCGATGGCCGCGACGCCGAGCACCGAGTAGGGCACGGCAAGGGACGCCATCTCGGATTCCGCGATCTTCATGGCGATGACGAGGATGATCAAAATCTGGCCACCGAGGGCGCCGAGTGCGATCAGGATGAGGAGCACCCGCCGGGCAAGGATGACGAGTTGACTCATCACTCGAGTTTCGATTGGCATCTATCGAAAGTCAATAGTATTAGCTGTGCGGAGAAGAGCACCCAACCGGTGCCCTGAGGAAGATCACGCGACGGGAACCGCTGGCGCACCGGGATTGGCAGGCCAGAGAGCGGATCGACGCCAGGGACGACATACAGCGGTCGGAGCGGCCAGGAAGATCGTCCAGGCCTGCTGGCCCTGGTCGAGTCCTGACCAGCGTCACTGACCAAGGTCACCGTGCGTGTGCGTTCTCATCCCCAACGCCGGAGATCGTCCTACGCGGTCCCTGCGGTGTCTAGGGCGAACCTGTGCGGGGACTGTAGGTGCCGAAGACCAAAATCGTCGAGGCCGCCCAGAACCGGCGGAACCCCGGGTCGTGGCGCAGCCGCCTGGCCCGCTGCGTCACTCAGACCGACCAGCCACGGATCCAGCGTAGCCGGGCCGAGGTGATGGCTGTCTTCAATGCGGCGAGCTGGGACAGGAGATCACGACCAGGTTGTCGGCGACGATCGTCCGCTTCACCGTGTCGGGCCTGCCGCAGCAACGCCGGTCCGTCGGCCGTCAGTGCCTCGACCATGGCCAGCCATCGCTTCGACCCGCCACGGAGTGAGCCCTACCCAAACTCGGCCCACATGTCACCGGGCTGCTGCCTGAGCAGGCTCGACGAAGACGGGGCACGCACGCTGAGTTCGACGCTTACGGAGTGGCTGGACTGAGCGACGAGTCGAAGGGAACGATCAGCCAGCGGACGGGGCGTTCGCCGAGGTGGTGCGGGAAGCTCAAACGACGGCCGCGGTGGCCGAGCAAGAATTACCCGGGGAGGAATCCATGAGCTATCCGCTGCTCTGCGCTTGGCCTGCTGTTCCTGTCGCGAGTTTCCTGGTGTCGCAATCAACGGGCACGTACCGTCGTGGTCGCGCTGGCGTGCTTCGCGTTCCTGATAGCCGTGATCCTGACCATCGTCGGGACTGTCGGAGTGTCGGTCGGCTGACCGTAGAAAATACGCTGCGTGACGTGCAGGTCACAGATTTACAGGTCGTGGCTCACGTCCACTTGCCGCCTTGAAACCGAAACTATCTGCGTTGTGAACTCGACGCCGTTGACGTTTGCGGTGCGGAGATGTCGATGACGTCGAGTTCACGACATCCGACGGACTTCCGGTGCCGAGCACTTAAGTAGTCACCACCAAGTGGGCTAAGTAATGACCCTGCCTGCTTGTCGAGCAGTGCATGTATTCAGCTGGGGAGAAGCGCAACGGGTCCGCCCAAGCTTAGGCTCGCCGCGCCGAGGCGGCGTTTCACTGCCAGTGGGCATACCCGGCAAGCGCGCTACCAGCGCCAACGTGTATACGTGACGGTAGAGAAGGCCCGGTCGAGAGCTCGCCAGTGGGCAACCTACTACTGATCGGCCCACTCGGAGAGCTGCATCACACCTAGGTAGTGGCCGGGAGAATTTTCTGTGGTGAACGCACGTTGTCAGGAGACCTTCTATTGGCCATGGTAGGGACAAGCCGAATCGGCGATGCCGTCGAAACGGCCATCCGGCCAATGAGTTGGAGACTGCAATGAGCACTATCTTGGTGACCGCTCGCCGTGGTTCGATCGCACTGACGGTGGCGTTCCTTGCCCTGAACTTTACCGGTTCCAGCGCCGCGGCCCTGGCGGGACGCAACGGCGCGGTCAGCCCTGTGGCTGGGAACAGCACATCAGTATCCGGCTCGATGAGCCGGTACGCGCTGATGGAGCCATCGGAAATGGTCCGCAAGTGCGCAAATGGGCTGCGGTACGCTTCCAACCAGCGCACCTGTGACTCCGTAGTCCTTCTCGCCGAGTAGCACGCCCGCTCATCGGCGCAACGCACCGCACCTGCGGCCCATCTTCGGCCACAGCACGGCTGCCTCGCTGCACAGCAGGGTAGCCGGCAAAGCTATTGAGGCGACGTCAACTTACGGAGTGGCGTCGGTATATCGACAGTCATCAACCTCACCTGGTAGGGGTTCCAGCTGGACATCGTGAAGTAGATCTACACTCCTTTGGCAGACCGGTGGCTAATATTGAGGGATCTGGTAGGGGCCATACATTCCTGCCAAGTCGGCGCTGCGATCGACGCCGAAACCTTCCTGTGTGTAGTCAGCGCCCGGCTGGTGCATGAACTTCCCAAGCCCGTCGTTCACCGAAAAGCGAGCTCGCCCTTGGACCAGGGCCCGTACGGACTTTTCGCCCAGTGCATGACTATTCCGCCAACGGACGATCTATCTGCCGGCCAATCCGCGTTGTAGAGGCATATCCAGGCGCCCAGCAGCGGATCCCAGCGAACCGACAGTTCGCCGACACTGCCAGCACAGAAGAGTGGAACTGCACTGTCCTCGCTAGAACTCCATCGAGGTTGGCTGAGGCCGCCGACGTAAAACAGAAACCACTCGGTTCTTCGAGTCTTGCAACCGGTTTCACCGCAAGGTAGACATCGCTGGAGCGGTAACGACCGTCGCGGAACCAGTGCCACAGCTGTTCGCCTTGTACGAGAACCGCCTCAAAATTACCGTGACGGCTGCGTCCGTAGTCGGCTTGTATGAGACTGACATAAGTTCTGGGCATTTCGCAGTCCCTTCCAGTCCCAATGAGCTCAGCGCGAATCCGACTACTGCGCTATGGTCAGCAGAGGCAATGTGTCCACGGGAGCCACCAGGAACCCACACGCATCCGCGGCTTGTCTCGCAGCGCCGACTCCTCACCATCAAGACGCCGCCGGGTCACCTGCGTCCGCACCAAACCACAAGCCGACGGCCGGCTGTGGCCACCAGGGCACACCGGGCAGCGCTACGGGCCCAGCCGTACACCGACTGCGGACACGCCGTACCGCTGAGATGCCTTCATGAGGTCAAGATGATCTACCCGCTAAGGGCATGTTGAGCGGTCGCGCTCGCAGGCGCCGCCGTCGTGTTTCGGCGGGCGGAAATCGTGGGCGTCGACGGTCTGAGCGGCTTAGTAGCCGGCGCCTTGGCCTAGGGACCCGAACAGCCACAGCAACACGAAGATCACGATGACGATTTCATACCACTTCGCGTAAAGCATGCTGACCTCCTTCAACCGTGACTCCTTGTACTTAACACCGTCGTCGACCCGTCAGGTGGTGCAGTGACACCGGTGAGGTTAAAGTCGATGATCGAGGCACAAGGGGCTTAAGTGGTTACACGAGTGTAGCCAAACGGGGCAGTTATTGCACGCCAGTAGGTAGCTTTTTGTTCTCTTCTCGCTACTTCTTGTGATGGGCTCGAGGAGGACGAGGAAACGTCGGTCGCGGTCTAGGGTGTTCGTATGCGGCGAACCCTGCTGCTCCCAGCCGGCCCCCAACTATGAGCACCCGGGTCGAAGGAGAGCGGATCGCGCGGATGCTCGGTTTGCAGCAGCTGCCGGGGGAGGGCGGCCTGTTCCGCCGGAATCACGTCGACCCATACTGCTCAGTGATCTACTTCATGCTGATTGCTCCGGACTTCTCGGCGCTGCACTCGCTCGACGGTGTGGAGACCTATCACTGGTACGCCGGATCGCCGCTGCGGCTGCTGCTTCTGCACCCTGACGGGAAGGTCGGGCAGCCAGTTCTCGGATCGGATCTTGTCAGCGGGGCAAGGCCGCAGATCGTCGTGCCCTCGGGGGTGTGGCAGGGGTCCAGCTCGCTCGGCGAGTGGACTCTGGCGGGTACCACCATGGCGCCAGCGTTCGAGTGGTCAGCCTTTCACCTCGGCCGGCGCACCGAGCTGGCCTCAGGCTGGCCGGATGCAGCCCCCCGGATTCGTGCCCTCACCCGGTGCTGACGACGGCGCTACCACGTCGGGTGCACTGACACTCCGCCATCCACGACGAGATCGTGCCCGGTGATCCACTCGGCCATCGAGGAAGCCAGGAAGATACAGGCGTTGGCTACATCAGCTGGCCGACCCAGCCGCGCCAGCGGCACCGCCCGCCTGTATCGCGCAACACCGTCGGGCCAGTCATGGTCCAGGTCATCACGCCAGATCAGCCCGGGCGAGACGCTGTTGACCCGAATGCCGGCCCGTCCGTACTCCAAGGCCGCAGTGCGCGCAAAATGGATCACGGCGGCCTTCGACGCGCAGTAATGTGCGTGCGACCACCCCGGCTGGGCACCCTCGATGGACCCGATCAAGATGATCGCTCCACCGCCCTGTTCACCCATCACCGAGGCGGCGGCCTGCACCGTCGCGAAGCTCCCGGTCAGGTTGGTGTCCACGACCTCACGCCACTGCGGCACCGACATCGTCGCGAGCTCGGCCACCGGCTGCACCCCCGCATTCGCCACGGCCGTGTCCAGCCGACCGAATGCCTCGACGGCCGTCGCCATCAAGCCGGTGCAGGCGTCGGGCTCGGTGACGTCGCACTGGACCGCGATGGCACGCCCACCTCCGGCGGTGATGTCGTCGACCACCCTGCCGGCTGGCTCGGCACTGCTGCGGTAGTGCACGACGACCGCCGCCCCGGCCGCCGCGAACGCCCGGGCGACACCGCCGCCGAGGCAGCCCCCGGCGCCGGTCACCACGGCCACAGTCCCGGACAGATCCATGTCACTCATCGTCGGCGGTGCTCCCTCATCATGAGATGCTCAGGTAGCCAGCACTACATCCAGCAGCGTGTGGAATACATGACCGCGGCGCAACGCGCTGGGGATCGCGATGGAGGCCCTGGTGACGAGCGGAATGGTTGGTGTCCTCGCCCAAGCGGTGCCGCCTGATCTGTTTCACGCTCGGATGCAGATGGCGTTGTCGTTGGGCTGGCACATCGTGGTGGCCTGCTTCGGGGTGGGATTTCCGGCGATGGTGCTGTTCGCCGAGTGGCGGTCGCATCGCAGTGCAGATCGGGACATGAACGCGCTGGCGCGCACTTGGGCCAAGGCGCTCGGGGTGTTGTTTGCGGTGGGCGCGGTGTCGGGCACGATCTTGTCCTTCGAGATGGGAATGCTCTGGCCCGGACTCATGGAGCGGTTCGGCCAGATCTACGGCTTCCCGTTCACTCTGGAAGCGTTCGCCTTTTTCATTGAAGCGATCTTCCTCGGGGTGTACCTGTACGGCTGGAACCGGCTGCCGCCACGGACCCACATGTTGACCGGCCTGCCGATCATCGCATCCGGAGTGGCCGGGGCCTTTTTCGTGGTGGCGGCCAACGGGTGGATGAACACTCCGACCGGTTTCGAGATCCGCGACGGCCAGATCGTGAATGGCGACCCATGGGCGGCGATGTTCAATCCCTCCACCGCCGCGCAATCGGTGCATATGATTATTGCAGCAGTCATGGTCACGGGATTCGGTGTCGCGTCGGTGTATGCGGTCGGCATGCTGCGAGGTCGCCGGGATCGTTACCACCGGCTGGGCCTGCTCGTGCCGTTGACCGTCGCCGCGGTCGCCACTCCGATCCAGATCGGGGTGGGCGACTGGATCGCCAATATGGTGGCCAAGCACCAACCGGCGAAGCTGGCGGCATTGGAGGGCCTCTACCAGTCAGGTACGGCGAAGCCACTGTCCCTGGGTGGGATCTACCTCGACGACAGGCTCGTCGGCGCGATAGAGGTCCCGTACGGCCTGTCGTTGCTCATCCACCATGACCCGAACGGTTTCGTCGCCGGCCTGGACCGGGTGCCGCCGGAGCTGCGCCCGCCGGTGAACGTCGTGCACTTGTCCTACAACGTGATGGTTGGCATCGGATTCGGGTTATTGGGGTTGGCGGCCTGGCTGGCCTGGGCCTGGTGGCGACGTCGCGACATCCCCCGCACCCCGTGGTTCCTGCGTGCCGTCGCGCTGTCCGGGCTGGCGGCGGTGGTGGCGCTGGAGGCCGGGTGGGTGGCCACCGAGGTGGGCCGGCAGCCCTGGATCGTCTATGGAATCCAGCTGACCCGCGACGCGGTCAGCACCGCACCCGGGTTGCGCTACGGCTTCTACCTGGTGCTGGCGGTCTACCTGGTGCTCACCGTCATGACGGTGTACGTGTTACGCCGTCTGGCCCGGGCAACCCCCGACACGTCGGTCGCTCCTCAAGAGTCCGAGGCGACGGTATGACCACTGCTGCGGCCGTGCTGGCCATCATGTGGATCGGTCTCACGGCCTATGCCCTATTCGGCGGCGCCGACTTCGGTGCCGGTTTGTGGGACCTGCTGGCCGGAGGTACCGAACGCGGACGGTCTCCGCGGCGGCTCATCGAGAACTCCATCGGCCCGGTGTGGGAGGCAAACCACGTCTGGCTGATCTTCGTGCTCGTCGTGCTCTGGACCAGCTTTCCGCCGGCGTTCGCGGCGATCGCCTCGACCCTCTACATCCCCCTTACGTTGGCCGCGTTGGGCATGATCGCCCGCGGAGCGGCGTTCGCGTTCCGCCACTCGGTCGACGAACTCGCATTTCAGCGGTTCTTCGGGGCCGCATTCGCGTTGTCCTCGGTGATCACGCCGTTGTTTCTCGGCACGATCGCAGGTGCCGTCGCCTCAGGACGGGTTCCCCCGGGTATCGCCACCGGAGACGTGATCACCAGCTGGCTCAATCCCACCTCGATACTCGGCGGGGTCATCGCCGTCGGCGTATGTGCTTATCTCGCTGCCGTGTATCTGTGCGCCGATGCCCAACAGCGCCATGACCTGCCGTTGGTCGAGTACTTCCGCATCCGCGCCATCGCCACCGCCGTGGTTCTGGGCGCCATCGCGCTGGCCGGTATCGCCGTGCTCCGCGCGGACGCACCACAACTTTTCGACGGCCTCATCTCGCGGGGGCTCGCGCTCATCGTGGCCTCCGTGGTGACCGGAATCGGCTCCATCGTGTTGCTGATCCGCAGACGACCCGGCCTGGCCCGGGTTGCGGCTGCCCTGGCGGTCATCACTGTCATCTGGGGGTGGGCCGTTGCCCAGTACCCCTACTTGCTGCAGCCCGCCCTCACCGTGCAAGCCGCCGCAGCGCCCGAGACCACCCTGCGTGCGATGCTGATCAGCCTCGTGGTCGGCGCAGCCCTACTCGTACCCTCACTCGTCTTCCTGTTCACTCTGTTCCAGCGCAACCAGTCCGACACGAATCAGGGAGCGAAACACTGAGTGTCACTGCGCAGCTTGTTGTGGCCGGACAACGTTTGGCGACGCCAAATCATGAAGGGCTCCGACAGACTGGACGTGGCGACCGCGCTGCTGGTCCAGCCGTCCGGCGGGCACACGGCGCCGAGACGCTTTCTCCGCCTCAGTAACCACCGCGGTCACCTTGGGAGTGAACTGCGCCGCCGTCCGTACCTGACCAATCCACACGACCGCGGGAATGGATTCCATCACCAGGAATGCGGCTACCACGACGAGGTAGGGCATTCCACGCACAGCACCGAACACGCCCAGCGCGATGCCTCCCACTCCGCGCAGGGCGTGGCCGACTGCCCAGACCATGCCGGGGCTGGACCGGACCATCCAACGACCGGTCAGGAAGTACAGGCCGATGCCTACCAATCCGGACACGGTCAGCATCGAGGAGATCTGCGCCTCCATCAGGGTCATACTGCCCACTAGATGAACAACCACTGGGACGCCGAACAGTGACAGCAGCAGGAGTGTCTTCAGGGGTACCACGGTGCCCGATGGGTGGTCCGCTTCGCTGGGGTCAGCCTGGGGTGAGCGAATCCGGGCGACCGCGCAGCGACTGGTGGTCCACACGAGCACACTGAGCAGGCCGATCACCAGCCCGCCGACCCGAAATTGGGTGTGGAACGGCAGCTTCGCCGCTGCCATCGCACCGAGTATCAGTCCCCCGAAGATCTTACCCAGATCCATGTTGAGCTGCAGCCAGGTCAACTGCCGCTGCTGGGTGTTCGCGGGCAGATCCGTGCCCAAGATGAGGGTTGGAGCCGCGACTGCCACCGCCGCCGCGCCGACACCCATCACTGCGATGGCGAGCACGATCGACAACGAATCACCGCCGGACACGGCCAGCGCCCCGAGGCCGACGGCCATCCCCAGCACCCCCAGCGCCTGCACCAACCGGTGCGCCCGGTGGCGCACCGCGAGCCCTCCGATGGCGGGTCCGATCAGGGCGAACAAGGCGGCCATCGACATCGCGAGCGCGATGTCGATCACGGTTCCCCCGACCGAGAGCACGTACGCCGGTAGCAGAACGGGCAGGAAGCAGTTGAACGCCAATGCCAGGGCAAGATGCGAGGTCATCCACCATTCGAAAGGCCGGGCCTGATCATCGACGATGCCAGCACGCTCCGCCACGCTCGCTGACGTTACCTCAATAAGAAATCGAAAGGATTACGAGTGGGCAGTTCGCCATTGTTGCCGACATTGCATCGACCCACTGACGGGGAGGCGCTGCGATTCGGTCAGCATTCGGTGACCCATCGGGAACTGAGTGTGCTGGCCGCGGCTTTGCAAGCCCCACTGGCCGGTGCCCGGCGCGTTGCGGTCTGGGCCGCGCCGCAGCTGCAGACCTGCGTGGCGGTAGTGGCGGCGTTGGCGGCGGGAGTGCCTGCGGTGCCGATCAATCCCAAGCTGGGTACCCGGGAGCTACAGCATGTCGTCTCCGATGCGGGTCCCGACCTGGTGCTCGCCGCCTCCGGAGCCACCTTGCCCGCGACCCTGCGTGCCCTGCCACGGCTTGACGTCGATCTGCGGTCGCGGGGTGGGCCGATGCCGTCCGAGCCGGATCCCGAGGCACCGGCACTGATCGTCTATACCTCGGGCACCACAGGTCCGCCCAAGGGCGTGGTGTTGCCGCGGCGTGCGCTCGCCGCTGATGTCGACGCGCTCGCTTCGGCCTGGGGCTGGACTGACCAAGACGTTCTGGTGCATGGCCTGCCGTTGTTCCACGTGCACGGTCTGGTACTCGGCGTCATCGGGTCGCTGCGACTCGGGGGCGCCGTGCACCACCTGGGCTCATTCTCGGTGGAAGGGACGGCCCGGGAATTGGCCGGCTGTGCATTGGATGATCGGGCGACGATGTTGTTCGGCGTGCCGACGATGTATCACCGACTGGCCGCCGCAGCTGAGCAGGACTCCCAGGTCGCCGCCGCGCTTGGCCGGGCGCGGTTACTCGTCTCGGGTTCCGCTGCACTACCCGTGTCCGATCACCAGCGCATCGCCGCGGCGACCGGTCAGCACGTGGTGCAGCGGTACGGGATGACCGAGTCACTGATCACCTGCGCGGTGCGGGCTGACGGGCAACGCCGGCCGGGCACCGTCGGGCCGCCGCTGGATGCAGTGGTGCTGCGGCTGGTGGACGAGCGCGGCGCGGTCCTGCAGGTCACCGACGACGAGACCGTCGGAGAGATCGAGGTCGCGGGTCCGACGCTGTTCCTGGGTTACCTCAACCGCCCCGATGCCACCGCCGAGGCGATGCACGACGGCTGGTTTCGCACCGGCGACATCGCCACCCGCGGCCCGGACGGGCACCTGCGACTGCTCGGACGCCGCGCCACCGACCTGATCTCCAGCGGCGGGTACAAGATCGGTACGGGCGAGATCGAAAACGCGCTACAGGAGCATCCGGATGTTTCTGAAGCGGCGGTCACTGGACAGCCGGATCCTGACCTCGGAGAACGGGTAGTGGCGTGGGTGGTCGCCGCCTGCGATCCGCCACCGACTGCGCAGCAGCTCGCCGACCACGTCGCGGAGCTGCTTGCACCACACAAGCGGCCCCGGGTGGTGCACTACCTGCCTGCGCTGCCCCGCAACGAGATGGGCAAGGTCTGCAAGAGCGACCTGCGACCGATCTCTGCGCGTTCTGGGGACGAAACGCACTGATTCCGGGTCCGATTACCGCAGTCTGGCCCCAGAACGCAGGCGCGTGGGAGCGCCAGTAAGGTGCCGGCTCGGTCCGGACATCTTGGGAGTCGAGGAGTGGGCGCAGCGCGGGCGGTCGGCTTGCTGGTCGGTGTTGCGGCCGATGCGGTATTCGGCGATCCGCGACGCCATCACCCGGTGGCTGCCTTCGGCCAACTCGCCGCGACCGCTGAACGCGCGTGCTACGCCGAACACCGGCTTGCCGGGTTGGTGTACACCGGCGCTCTGGTCGGTGGCGTGGTGGCGGTCGGTGGCCTGCTGGAGCGAGCCGGGCGTAGATGGGCCGCTGTGGAAGTGGCGGGCACCGCGCTGGCGACCTGGATGGTGCTGGGTGGGGCTTCGCTGGCCAAGGAAGGCGCTGCGATGGCCCGGGCGCTGGATGCCGGGGATCTCGACGCTGCGCGGGCCCGGCTGCCACACCTGTGTGGCCGCGCGCCGGACGATCTCGATCTGACCGGCTTGGCCAGGGCGAGCGTGGAATCCGTCGCCGAGAACACCTCCGACGCGGTCGTCGCACCGCTGGTGTGGGGCGCCGTGGCGGGGGTGCCAGGACTGTTGGCCTACCGCGCGGTCAATACCCTCGATGCGATGGTCGGGTATCGGTCGCCGCGCTACCGGCGATTCGGTTGGGCTGCGGCGCGGCTGGACGACCTGGTCAATCTGCTACCGTCCCGGGCCGCTGCCGGGCTGACCACGATGTGCGCGCCCGTAGTGGGGGGGTCGGCCCGCGGTGCGTGGCAGGTCTGGCGGCGCGACGCATCAGCGCATCCCAGCCCCAACGCCGGGCAGGTCGAGGCGGCGTTCGCGGGTGCCCTGGAGGTACGGCTGGGCGGGCGCACGGTCTACCCGCACGGCGCAGAGCAGCGCCCGGTCCTGGGCCACGGCCGCACTCCCGACGCCGGTGACCTCACCCGTGGAGTCGAGCTGTCCCGGGTCATCGGGCTGGTGGCCGCGGCACTGTGCGCGGTGCTTGCCGGCGTGGCCCGGTAGCCATACTTAGTAGCCATACTTACTGGAGCCGTAGCGGTCAGCGAGTGCGGCCATCGGTGGATCATGTGGGTCGTCGGCATCCGCCGACCACTCCTTACGATGCCAGCCGGTAGCTTCCCGCCAGGCGAAGTAGGCCAGACCCAGCGGGGCCATCGCGCCGAATGCGAGCCACTGCAACGCATAGGCGAAAGACGGGCCGGCGTACAGCTGCGGCAGCGGCAGCGCGGACAGCACCCCGGGGGCTCCATCCGCTAGTTGCACGTAACCGGGCTCAAGTCGCACCCCGGTGGCCGCGCTCACGGTGTGGGTATTCACCGCGTACACCTGCCGGTGACCGTCCTGGGTCACCACCTCACCGCCCTGAGGGTCCGGCTCGTCGGCTCGCAACCGGCCGGCCATGGTCACTTCGCCACTGGGCACCGGGGGATAGGCGGGCACCCGCCCCTCGGCCGGACGTAGATAGCCGCGATCTACCAGCACGGTCGATCCATCCGCCAGCTCAAGCGGGACCAGCACTTCGTACGCCGGTTCGCCCTGCACGGTGCGCAGCCGCACGACCATCTCGGCGTTGGGGAGGTAGCGCCCGGTGATCAAGATCTGCCGCCATTCGGTGCCGTGCGCCGGCGCCGCGCCGACGGCGAGTACCTCGCGCAGCGGCTGTGGCGGGATGCTGAAGGAGCGTTCGATGGCGGCGTTGCGCTCGGCACGCTGCTCCGCACGTTCGAACTGCCACGGTGCGAGCAGGGTGAACGCGGCGACGGAGAAGCACACCACCACCACCGTCAGCGCGACCCAGCCAGGACGCAGCAGAAACCGCCACCGCACCCCACCACGGTAACCGGTGTTCACCGCAGCGCTGCGCGTGCGGCGGAGGCGGCGCCGGCACCGTAGCCGCCACCGAACAGGACCGCATGCACCAGCAGCGGGAACAGCTGGTGCAGCGAGACTCGCTGTTGCCAACCGGACGCCAGTGGGGCTACCTCTTGGTAGCCGGCGAGCAACCGCTCCAGGTGCGAGAGACCGAACAGTGCCAGCATCGCCAGGTCGGTTTCCCGGTGCCCGCCATGCGCGGCGGGATCGAGCAGCCACAGCCGGCCGTCGGCGCCGGCGTGCACGTTGCCCGCCCACAGGTCACCATGCAGCCGGGCCGGTGGCTCGGGTGGCCCGGCCAGCTCGTCGATCCGCTCACAGACCTGGTGCACCGCACGGGCCCCAGTGGCGTCCACCGCGCCGCGGTCCACAGCACTGCGCAGGTAGCACAACACCCGGTGCTCGACATACCACTGCGGCCACTGCGCCCCCGTGACGTTGGCCATCGGGGCGGCACCGATCCAAGCGTGCTGAGGTCCGTCCGGCGGTGCGGCGCCGAAGGCCGGAGCTCCCGCGGCGTGCAGCGTGGCGAGCTGACGCCCGAGCCGCTCAGCCGCTGCACCGCCCAGCCGGCCGCCCGGCACGTGTTCGGTGACCAGCCACTGCCGGTCGTGTCCGTGCACCTGAGGCACCGGGGGACCGCCGGGTACCTGTAGCCAGCGCAGCCCGGCCGCCTCGGCCAAGGCCTGCCCAGGTTCCCCCCGCTTGGCCACCACGGTGCGCCCGGCACCCAACTTGATCAACCAGATGCTGCCGCGGCGGATTACAGCTCGCACCGGCTGTCCGGTAATCGCGGTGACCGCCTCACCCGCCGCAGTTCCGGTCACGGTCATAGCCGGCTGCGTACCCACGCCAGCAACCCGGGCACCGCCGCGTGCACCATACCGAGTACCTCGTCGAAGCCGTGCTTGCCACCGAAGTAGGGGTCGGGCACGTCGAGGTCCCCGTCGGCCGTCGGGTCGAATGATCGCAGCAGCACCACTCGATCCGGTTGCGCCACCAGCCGGCGCAGTGCCGCGAGATGCCCGGAGTCCAATGCCACTATCAGATCGGCGGACAGGTGCTGCGCGCTGACTTGCGCGGCGACGTGCGTGCAGTCGTAGCCGGCCCGGCGCAGCGTTTCGGCGCTGCGCGGATCGGCTGGACCGCCGACGTGCCAGTCACCTGTTCCCGCGCTGCTCACCCGCACCCGGTCGGCTAGGCCTTCCCGGCGCAGCGCCTCCGTGAAGACGACCTCGGCCATCGGAGAGCGGCAGATGTTCCCGGTGCAGACGAAGCAGACATGAACGCCCTTGCGGTCGGCTTCGCTGCTAGTCACATCACTCATTCTGGCCGATCACTGATGAAGCGCCCTAGGTCCGCGGGGGTAGCTGTTGCAGCGCCCACGTGTTGCCGTCCGGATCGCTGAAGGTGACGAAAGAACCCCATGGCTGGACGTCGACCTCGCTGGCTTTCACCCCACGGTCGATGAGCTCACGCCGGGCGGCCTCGACGTCCTCGACGACGACCTGAACGCCTTGCTGAGAACCTGGCGGCATTTCAGTGATGCCGGTACCCAGCATGATGGAGCAGGCCGACCCGGGAGGGGTGAGCTGCACGAACCGCAACGCGTCGTTGACCTGGTGGTCGTGGTCGACGTGGAAACCGACTTGCTCCACGTAAAAGGCCTTGGCGCGGTCGACGTCGGTTACGGGAATGGCCACTAGCTCAAGTTTCCAGTTCATGGCCACAAGCTATCCGTGGGGTCGGACAGTTCGTGCAGCTCGCCTCGATGCGCGGTTTGGGTGGTGAACCAGTCAAGATCCCACTGCGGCGCAGCACCAACAGCACCGAGTCGATGATCTCCATCGCCCGCACCCACTGCCGCAACGTGAAGCATGGCAAAACGGCCAGATCGCGCTGCGCTGGTGCGCCGCCGGGATGACCCAGGCCGGCAAGCGGCTCCGCCGCGTCAAGGGCCATCGGGACCTGCCCACACTAACGTAAGAGCCTCGAACCACGTCGCCGCTGAAAGTGTCAGTGCCCCCCGTCAAATGAACTCGTGATCGTGTCGGGCCCTCGTCTGGCGCCGCTGAGATACCACGGGACTCAGCTGCCGTTACCGCCGTGGCTGGGACCGGTGCCTTCGCCGAAGACGAAGCCTGGACCGACGCCGCCCCCGCCGCTGAAGCCCCCGAAGCTGCCGAAGCCGAAGACGCCGTCTGGGCCGACGCTGGCTCCGCTGCCCTCACCTTGCAGGGCGCTGAACAGAGACAGCACGGTACGTGGGGGAAGCAGTTCCATGTGCAGGCCGTCGATCTCAACAAAGCTCAGTGCGTCGGACATCTAATCCTCCTTGTGGTCTCAGTAGACTAGGAAAAAACACCTCATCGACGGCATCGCCGATCGGTCTATCCACACCATGGCGAGACGGAGGTCGCATGACAACACGCATCCGGCACCTACATTTGGTACTCCATTACTTAAATCGTGACAATGATTCCGACTACTTAGCTTAGTCAACGGCGGGAACTACTTAGCCTGGATCAGTGGACGAGGCGGCGTGTTTCCACCATTCGGCACTGGCCCAGCCGGGCACGGGAGTCGAATCCGCGAGCTGTGTCACCTAGACCGCGGCGACACTGCGCCGTCGATGATGTCGGCGGCACGGGCCGCACCGCCGGCACCACGCAGTTCCTTCGCCAGCGTCTGGCAGCGCGCTGCGACTTCTGGCGAGTCAAGCAGGTCCAACGCCGCCGACCGCAGGGTTGACGGATCGACTTCGTCGTTCTGCAGGGCCACCGCCACGCCCGCCTGCACCAGCATCTCGGCGTTGGTGAACTGGTCCACCGCCTGCGGAATCGCGATCATCGGAACGCCTTCGAACAGCCCTTCGGAGCAGCCGCCCATCCCGGCGTGGGTAACGAACAGCGACGCGTGGCGCAGGACCGCGAGCTGGGGCACCCAGGCGTGTACCTCCACTCCGGATGGCAACGTTCCCAGCTGGGCGGGGTCAACGTGGCGACCTATCGCAAGCACCACCTGCCAGCCCAGGCCACTGAATGCCGCCGCGCAGTCCCGGAAGAAGTGCGGGGCATCGGTATAGGTCGAGCCGAGCGAGACCAGCGCCAGTGGCCGGTCCGGTGCGGGCCAGTCGCCCTGGTGCGGGCGAGCGTCCAGGCACGGTCCGACGAAGGTGTAGACCTCGCTGTCGACGCGATCGGCGTGTGGCTGCAGGACCCGCGGGATCAGGACGACGCACCGTGGTGGCCGGCCGAGGAACTCGTCCACCGACAGCGACACGCCCTGCACCTGCAGCCACGCGGCGAAACGCCGCTGGTAGTCCTGTCCGGCCGGATCATTCTGAATCGGCGCCAGGGTTTCGGCCATGTCCTGCTCATAGCTGTCCCAGGCGACCATCGCCGGGGACAGCTGTACCAGCGGGATGTCCCATCGCCAGGCCAGCGCACGCGCGGAGTACGCCGCGATGTCGTAGAGGACGATGTCTGGGCGGTCGTGCTCGAACGCTTCGACGAGCTGGGGAAGGACGTGCTGCGCCTCGTCGAAAAACAGCGTCACTGCCTCTATCAGGCCGTCCGGCCAACGCTGCCCACGCGTCTCATCGGGAAGCAGGGACCGGTAGATGAGGGGGGTGGCGCCGGTCGACGCGGCCGTGGCCGCGAAGGGAGCGGGAACGGCAACGGTGACGCGGTGGCCGCGACGCACCAGCTCGGTGAGCACGGGCAGCGATGGATTGACGTGACCATGGGCGCCGATGGTCACCATGGCGATGTGTGACATGAGATCTCTCCAGGAGCAGACGACGGAGCGGGCAGCGTGGAGGCGCCACCGAGGGTTCCCATTGGGTCCGTCGACGGCGCGACAGGCCGCTCAGCCGTAGAGCTGCTTCTGGGTCACGGAGGAAAGGCTACGGCGGGATGCCGCCGAGCTGCACCGGATTTTCACGCGGCTGACAGTGAGCGTGAGAGGCCGAGGCGCGAACTTCCAGCGGCGGAAATATTATGTGCGGCATCGGATTCGGAGAGGGGAACAACGTGTCAGGTGTGCACCCGGAAGACCTTGCAGAAAGCGATCTGCTGCGCGAGTTGCAGCATCTCCACGAGACCCGACACGACACGTTCTTGCACGGTTCGCCGGACGCGCTGCGAGCGCACACCAGCCGTACCGCCGAGCTTGAGGACGAGTACCTGCGCCGCTATCCCGAGCGTGACGTGGACCCGGCGCGCACCCGCGCCGGTGCCCGCAGCGAGGATCCGGGCTCCTGACCCGCAGTCGGCCGGAGCAGCCCTTACCCGATCAAGGGGCGACTACCGCGCGGCTATGACGCCGGCACGCGCTAGCGTGCATGCGCGATGGATCAGTTGCTGCGCCACCACGGCGATGTCGACGCCGCACCGGGGTTGCTCGACTTCGCCGTGAACGTGCGCGGCGAAGGACCTCCGGCGTGGTTGCGTGAGCGGCTGTCCGCGGCGCTGGACGGGCTCGGTCGCTATCCCTGCGCAGCGCAGGACCGCGGGGCCCGAGCCGCAGTGGCTGCTAGACACGGCCGCGACCCCGCTGAAGTGCTCGTACTCAGCGGGGTGGCCGAGGGCTTCGCCCTGCTGCCCGCGCTGGCGTCCCGGTTCGCCGCGGTGGTGCACCCGTCATTCACCCAACCAGAGGTAGCCCTGCGCAGCGCGGGCATCACCGTCGAACGGGTGTTGACCGATGCCGAGTACCGGCTGCGGCCCGAACGGGTTCCCGTTGAGGCCGACCTTGTGGTGCTGGGCAACCCCACTAACCCGACCTCAGTCCTGCACCCGGCCGAAGCGGTGCGCTCGCTGGCCCGACCAGGGCGGGTGCTCGTCGTGGACGAGTCCTTCGCCGACGCGCAACCCGGCGAGCGGGAGTCGTTGGCAACCGACCGCGACACACCCGGCCTGCTGGTGTTCCGCAGTCTCACCAAGACCTGGGCCCTACCGGGATTGCGCGCCGGCTACGCGCTGGGCGCATCCGATCTGTTGGCCCGGCTGGCCATCCCGCGCCCGCCGTGGCCGGTCGGCACGCTGGTGCTGGAAGCGGTACGGGCCTGCAGCACGCCGGCCGCGGTGGCCGAGGCGGCAGCAGCGGCCAAGCAGACCGGGCGGCACCGGGAATGGATGGCCCAACGGCTAGCCGCCCTGCCCGGTGTCACGGTCCACCAGCCGGCCGAGGCGCCCTTCCTGCTGTTGCACGTACCACACGGGCAGCGGATCCGGGCCGCTCTTGCCGACGCCGGTATCGCAGTACGGCGCGCCGACACCTTCCCCGGACTCACCTCCGACCACCTGCGAGTCGCAGTCCGCCCACCCGAGATCGCCGCCCTGCTGGTCGACGGGCTACGTACCGCGCTGAGTGCATCATGACCGCCGACGCCATTCGGAACCGAATCGCGGTTCGCCGATGACCGCGACCGTGCGCGACGTGGTTGCTGTGTTGGAAGGCGCGTACCCGCCTGCGCTCGCTGAGAGTTGGGACGCCGTGGGCCTGGTTTGTGGTGACCCGAGCGAACCGGTGCAGCGGGTGCTGGTGGCCGTCGATCCGGTCGCCGAGACCGTGGCCGAGGCGCTGGAGCAGGACGTGCAACTGCTCGTCACCCACCATCCACTGCTGCTGCGTGGGGTGCACGGCGTGCCGGCTGACGATCCCAAAGGCGCCCTGGTACACCGGTTGGTGCGCGCCGGGGTCGGGCTGTTCTGCGCGCACACCAACGCCGACTCAGCCGACCCCGGGGTGTCCGATGCGTTAGCTCACGCGCTGGGATTGCGGATCACCGGTGTGCTCGCCCTTCAGGAGGGCTCCTCGCGCACCGGGCTCGGGCGGATCTGCGAGCTGGCCCAACCCGAATCGTTGCAAGCGTTCACCAGCCGGGTGGTTGGTGCGCTGCCCGAGACCGCATGGGGAGTGCGGGCCGCCGGTGACCCGCAACGATCGATCCGTACTGTCGCAGTCTGTGGTGGTGCCGGGGACTCGCTGCTCGATGCCGCCGCCAATGCCCGCGTCGATGCCTTCGTCACCGCTGATCTGCGGCATCACCCGGCGTCCGAGCACCTGGCCGCTGACGGCCCCGCGCTGGTCGACGTCGCACACTGGGCCAGCGAGCATCCGTGGTGTGTGCAGGCCGCAACAGTGGTGTCCGCGGCGCTCGGCGGTACGGTCGATGTCCACGTTTCGTACCGCCGCACTGATCCCTGGACGATCGGCTTGACACGATCAGATAGGGCACAACTAGATGGGAGGCTCCCGCGGTGAACGCCGATCCCGCCGCGCAACGCCGGCTGCTCGAGCTCGCCGTGGTGGATGCCGACCTGACCCGTACCGCGCACCGCCGCAGGTCGCTGCCCGAGCTGGCCGAGATCGAACAAGTCGAGAAGGACCTGCTGTCAGGCCGGGACTTGCTGGTCGCAGCAGAGACGGCGGCATCGGACCTGGACCGTGAGATCCGCAAGTTGGAAGCCGAGATCGACCAGGTGCGATCACGGGAGAACCGCGACCGCGGTCTGCTCGACTCCGGATCGATCAGTTCCGGCAAGCAGCTGGAGGACCTGCAACATGAGTTGGCCACCCTGCAACGCCGCCAGACCGTCTTGGAGGACGACCTACTGGAGGTGATGGAGCAGCGCGAGGCCACCGGCGTCGACGTCGACCGTGGTCGCGCCGAGCTGGCCGACATCGAGCAGCGGCGCCTCAATGCTGTTCGACGTCGCGACGAGGCGCTGGCGGATCTGGAGTCCATCGAGCAACGCCGACAGCAAGAGCGCAGCGGTCTGCTCGGCGAGCTGCCCGCGGACCTGGTGGCGCTCTACGAGCGGATCCGGGCCCAGCGGGGCACCGGTGCCGCCCTGTTACAACAGCAACGGTGCGGCGCCTGCCAGCTGGAGCTGGACCGCACCGCGATCGGACGCCTGCGGGAGGCACCTCCTGATGAGGTGCTGCGCTGCGAGGAATGCGGTGTGGTCCTGGTGCGGGGCGAGGCGGGGCTGTGACCCGGCGGGTCATCATCGAGGCAGACGGTGGCTCACGCGGCAATCCCGGACCAGCCGGGTACGGGGCGGTGGTACGCGACGCCGACACCGGGGAACTGCTCGCCGAGGTTGCCGCCGGGCTGGGTACCGCCACCAACAACGTTGCCGAGTACTCAGGTCTCATCGCTGGGCTGGGGGCTGCTCTCAAGGAGGGCGCGGACAGCGCTGAGGCACGGATGGACTCCAAACTGGTCGTGGAGCAGATGAGCGGGCGCTGGCAAGTCAAGCAACCGCATCTGCGGCCGCTGGTCAGTGAGGCGGCCGGGCTGGCCCGCCAGCTCGGTGACGTCACGTACACCTGGGTGCCGCGGGCCCGCAACGCTCACGCCGACCGGCTGGCCAATGAGGCGATGGACGCCCAGGCCGGCGTCATCCGCACATCAGTTACGCCAAAGTCAGGGACGCAGACCGCGCCACCGTCGCACTGGACCGGCGCTACTAGTTCCCCGACCCGGCTGCTGATGCTGCGGCACGGGCAGACCGAGCATTCCGCGCAACGCCGCTACTCCGGGCGCGGGGACCTGCCGTTGACCGAGCTGGGGGAGCGGCAGGCCGCCGCTGCCGCCGCCCGGCTGTCCAGGATTGAGGGTGTCGCGGCGGTGGTGAGTTCGCCGCTGCTGCGAGCCCGGCAGACCGCGCAGCCGGTGGCCGACGCGCTGGACGTGCCGTTGAGCGTTCACGAGGGGCTGGTCGAGACTGATTTCGGGGCCTGGGAGGGGCTGACGTTCGCCGAGGCCCGTGAGCGCGATCCGCAGCTGCACGTTCGCTGGATCACCGACACCTCGGTGGCCCCGCCGGGCGGTGAGAGCATGGACGCGGTGCACCGCAGGGTGCGCCGGGTGCGCGATCAGCTGATCACCGAGCACGCAGCTGCGACCCTGGTGGTGGTCACCCACGTCACACCCGTCAAGGCGTTGCTGCGGATGGCGCTGGACGCTGGACCGGCACTGCTGCACCGGTTGCACCTGGATCTCGCATCACTGTCCATCGCCGAGTTCTACCCCGACGGCCCCGCCTCAGTCCGCCTAGTCAACGACACTTCCCACCTCTAGCAGCCCCGCGTGTCCGCACGTGGTGCACGGTGTGTCGCCCTCTGGTGTCCACCTCAGGTGGCGAACAGATAGATCGACACCGCCAAGCCCACCACGACTACCGCGACACGCAATACCGGCGCTGGCAGCCGACCGGCGAGCTTGGCTCCGAGGAAACCTCCCACCAGGGTGGTGGGGGCAAGCAGTGCAACGACCGCCCAGTCCACCGGTGCACCGATTGTGAACACCGCCACACTGACCACGCTGATGATCAGCGACAGCGCACCCTTGACGGCGTTGAGCCGGCGCAGATCATCGTGTGCGGTGACGGCAAGCACCGCGATCAAGATGACGCCCAGCGCCCCGCCGAAGTAGCCGCCGTAGACAGCGGCGAAGAATACTGCAGGCAGCAGGATCGTGCGGCGATCCGGGACATCGGGGCGCGGCTCACCGATCCGCCGGCTAAGCCACGGCTGCACCCCGAGCAACACGCTGGCCAGCGCCACCAGCGCGGGTACCACGGCGTCGAACACCCGGGTAGGTAGCACGAGCAGCAACAGGCTTCCCAGCAGGGAGCCTGCCACCGCGACGCCGGTGGTCGACAGCACCCGGCTCTGTTGGCCGCGCAACTCCCGGCGGCTACCCAGCGCGAGGCCCACATAACCGGGGCACTGGATGACCGAGTTGGTGACGTTAGCCGCAAGGGGTGGGAAACCAACCGCCAGCAGTGCTGGAAACATCAGCAGCGATCCGCCGCCGGCCACGGCGTTGACCGCGCCCGACGCAACTCCGGCGGCGAGCAACAGGGCAAGCTCCACCGACGGCACGAGGTGCCACGCTATTCCGACCCGGGACGATCTATGCTGACGGGGCGGACGAGCTGGCCGGGCGGTCGCGTCGGGCTCGGTGACGGGCCCGTCGAGGAAAGTCCGGACTCCTCAGGGCAGGGTGGTTGCTAACGGCAACCCGGGGTGACTCGCGGGACAGTGCCACAGAAAACAGACCGCCCCGCGTAAGCGGGGTAAGGGTGAAACGGTGGTGTAAGAGACCACCAGCGTCTCGGGTGACCGGGACGGCTCGGTAAACCCCACCCGGAGCAAGGCCAAAAGGTGCGTCGGCTTCGACGCGCTGCGCAGGCGATCGAGGGTGGCCCGCCCGATGCCTGCGGGTAGGCCGCTGGAGCCTGCCGGCGACGGCAGGCCGAGATGGATGACCGCCGGCCGGGACGCCGTAAGGCGCCCGGTGCACAGGATCCGGCTTATAGGCCAGCTCGTCCGCCCCACGCGTCGCCACCTGCGTAAACGGAGTGGTGCAGTGTGGTTGATCAGGAGGAACGTTCTCGCTACTTCTCGAGGTTTCTCACTGCTTCTTGACGTCCGACGGCCCGGCGACGGCCCGAGGAGTCGATCTTGCGCGCTGGGACTGGGTGGCATCCCGTCGATCTGGCGCAGCCCGACCACACGGCAGCCCGGGGGCAGCCCTCGACGGAACCGGCGCGTGCGTCATCTGGCTCTGCTCCCGGGTTGGCGTGTGGTAGCCCTCCGGGAGATCGATGGATGCCACACCCCACCCACCTGACCCAGCCGCAGCAGTTCTTTGTGGCTGGTCATCCTGGAGATCTGCCCGCCCGGCGAGGACATTCTTTGGTTGGGTACAGGCTCCATCAGAGAGTCAAGTACCGCCGTGCAAAGGTCCGGCCTATAACCGACTGTGAGCAGGGAAGCCTTCTGGTGCACTGTCAGTGAGGTTCTGACCGTTCTTGTCTGTGGTTCCCCGTGAGTCCCCATGGCAACGGGCACGCGATGGGCACGAGTCAAGATCACCGGATGTATGCGGCGTGGCGTTCGCCGAGGACACGAGAGGGATATCCCGTCGGGTGACGTGCACCAGGGGTCGCGGCACCTCCGGTGGAGGCGGCTGTGTGGGACGTTGATGCGCGTTCTAACCATCGGCATAGGCTCCGGCTCGGAGAACCAAGTCGGCGCCACAGCGAGAGTGGCTCGTAGCTATTCTTATGCCCTAGGCTTACACGGCGCCGTGAATATGTGGAGGTTTTGAGTGGGTCGGAAATGACTGTCCGGACGATCTTGCCTGTCGCCCATCTCGGGCTACCGTGGCGGAAAATCCGCATCGGGCTGGCGACCGAATCGGAAGTGCGACCGCTCGTCTGGATTGACTGCGTGGACGATAACGTGAGCTGGGGCCCGTTGCACGGGAGGCCGGCGGCGGTACGCGTCCAACCCGCGTCCCAGGGCGGCGCGTTCGAGTCGATCGATGACCACGATGACCCTCGGCGCCGCGACTTTCACGTGTCTTACCACGAGAGCGGGGAGTACCACGTCGTAC
>DASQVB010000298.1:0-12435 GCA_035640975.1 Pseudonocardiaceae bacterium | reverse complement strand
GAATCTTCCGATTCCATCCCGGCTCGATACGAAAAGAATTTGGTTGTCCGTCGGGTCCCAAAAAGGCGCGAATGGTGCCGGTGCGGTCCGTTCCCTCGCTACTACGGGGAGCGTCGGCCTGAGCGGTGGCGAGCAGACCCTGCAGGCCGGCAGCATACTGTTGAAGCTGGACCAATTCTCGCATAAGATCGTCTGTCACTCATTCTCCTCGTCGTACTGCGATCTTGGGATCACGGTGGCTTCGGGCAGGTGGCACGAGGAATGCTCACGGCGAGGAGTTCCATGCCGATAACTGCCAGTACAAGCAATAGGCCATAGCCTGCGCTGCCTGCGGCAAGTAGTCCGGTCATCGCCAGCGGAATCACACTTCCCGCGGTGACCGCAAGAAGCAACGTGATGGCCAACCTGACGCCCCGAGACAACCGGGGCGCTACCAGCACAATCGCCATCCCGACCGCGGTGAACAGCATCGAAAAGACCAGCAAGGCCATCGACAGTGGATAACCGTAGCCCGCCGTCCCGGCGACGGACGGACTGATCAGCCACACCAGGAGAACGCCGGCAAGACCAACCTCGGCGGTCGCTCCCCAGGTCAGGGCTGCAGCCCGGTTACCACGCTCAGCGCGTCGTGCCACGGCGGCGGAGGCTAGCAGCCGCCGCCAGCAATGCGGTTGGCGAGCGACCGCTGTGCCCTACAGGAGAACTACCGGATCGCTAGCAGGGTTCTCAGTCGGGCGCATCGACGTCGGCGGGAGCGCCCAGCAACTCGCCGCGCAACCGGTTGAGCTCGCTCAGCGCGGTGGTAGCGCGGACGCGTTCGGTGGCGGCCAGTGTGACCGCGATGGCCTCGAGCAGCAGCAGCGTCACGGCGTGGCTGGACTGCTCGCCAGGCATGCCACGCGGACAGGTGAGCACCAGGTCGGCGCCATCGATGTCGGCCAGCACGTCGGTGACCAGCAAGACGGGGATCCGCAGGCGTCGAGCGAGAGCGATCAGGACGGCGGCGTGGGTGTGCAGGCGGGTATAGGCCAGCAGCAACAGCGCGTCGCCGCGGCGCAGTTCCATGGCCTGATCGGCCATCGACACCCCGGTAGCGGTGATCGTGGCCGCCGGTCGGCCCACCCGGCCCAGGAGCACCGCGGCGTACTGCGCGACGGCGGCCGAGGGCCCCGTACCGCTGAGCACGATCCGCTCGGCGGCGGCCAACAGCGCCACCGCGGCCGGGAATCGCTCATCGAGGTTCTTCCGAGCGGCGTGCAGCGCGGTCCGGTGTACGTCAAACACGTGGTCCAGCACATCCATCGGCGTCGTCGCGTGCCGCAAGGTGGCGCCCAGCCGAGCGCTCGGTGTGGGCTCCGGAGGTGGTACGTCGTCAAGCAGCGCCCGCTTGAGATCAGCCAGACCGCGGTAGCCCAGCGTCTGGGCAGTGCGCACCACGGTGGCGTCGCTGGTGCCAAGCCGGGCAGCGATCTCCGCGGCGGAGAAGAACCCGAGCTGGCCGGCGTGCTCGGTGAAGAACCGGGCGACCCTGCGTTGCGCCGGCGCGAGGCCGCCCAGTCCAGCAGCGATCCGGTCAGCGGCATGGCGAATCATCTACTACTCCTCTGGAGCTTGGACGTAGCAAATGCTACCTTCGGGTGGTGCTCGACCTGTTGACGGTCGCATTGCCTGCTTTTCTGGCCTCCCTGGTGGAGTTCGTCGAGGCATTCACGATCGTGCTCGCGGTAGGTACCAGCCGGAATTGGCGGGCCGCTCTGGCCGGTGCAGCGACGGCGACCGTCGCGCTGGCCGGGCTGCTGATCGCGTTCGGCCCAGGGCTGCTCGAGCGGGTCGATGAGCGAGTGCTCTTGCTGGTCATTGGGATCCTGTTGTTGCTGTTCGGTGGCCGGTGGCTGCGCAAGGCCATGCTGCGTTCGGCTGGGTTGATCGCCAAGCACGATGAGTCCGCAGCCTTCACCGAGGAGGTCGACGCGCTGGGCCGGACCCGGCGCGCCCGCGGGTTCGACTGGGCCGGATTCGCCGTCAGCGGCAAGGGAGTGTTCCTCGAAGGCGTGGAGGTGGCGTTCATCGTGCTCACTCTCGGCGCGACCAGCGGCGGATACGCCGCTCCCACCTTCGGTGCCGGGGCCGCCCTGGTGCTGGTCGTCGTGACCGGTGCAGCGCTGCGCCGACCGCTGACCCGGGTCCCGGAGAACACCCTCAAGTACGCCGTCGGCGCGATGCTGGTCACTTTCGGCGTGTACTGGACCGCAGAGGGCCTCGGTGTGGCGTGGACCGGCGGCGCCGCCGCACTGGGTTACCTGCTCGCCGCCACGTTGGCGCTGTCCTGGCTCAGCGTGCGGTGGTTGCGCCGTCCGGAGCCCGCTGAGCTGGCAGCCTCTCGGTGAGGGCGGTGCTCAAGGCCGCTATGACCGCGGGCCGCGAAGCGTTCGGTCTGCTGGTCGACGACGGCGCGGTGGCCGTCGGCATCCTGGTCGCGGTCGGCGTGGCCGCGTTGCTCAGCTTCTCTGGACTGCTCGGTTCTGGTGACGTGATCGGCTGGGCGCTGTTCACGCTCGTGTGGCTGGCGCTGGTGGTGTCGCTGCGCCGAGCCCGCTCTCGGTTGCGCCCCGGCTCCCGATGAGCCGGTCGGCGAGCCGTAGGCAAGGCAACGGCCGGATACGGGACAATGGCAACCGTGGTGACACCGCGGGAGGGACTGGAGCGGCTGCGAGCCGCGGCGGCGTCCGGTGAGCTGAGTGCGCTGTGTCAGCGGTCGCACGTCAACCTGCTCACGGTTTTTGGCAGCGCCGGCCGGGGTGAGCCGGATCCACGCGATCTCGACATCGGAATCCTGACCGAGCACGGCGCCGACTTCGACCTGTTCCGGTTTATCACCGATGTGATCGACCTCGTGGGCCTTGAGCAGGTGGATGTGGCCCACCTCAACGCCGCCGGGCCGCTGCTGCGAGAACGTGCCCTGGTCGGCTCGACGATTCTCTATGAGAGCGAGCCCGGAACGTGGGCACGTGCGTCCACGGCTGCCGTCATGGAGCGGATGGACACCGAGTGGCTGCGCCGGCTGAGCCTGGAGCTACTGGCCAGATGACACCGCGCAGGCTGGACCCAGCGGTCATCCTGGAGCGGCTGCGCGAGATCCAGCTGCTCCTTGTCGACCTCGTCGAGGTTGGCGAGGTGGACGCCGAGCGGCTGCGGCGCGAACGGCCGACCCGGCACGTTGTCGAGCGTGTGCTCAGCCAGATCGTTGAGCTCGCCGGATCGATCAACACCCACATCGTGGCAGCGCTGCTTGGCCGCTCGCCGGAAAGCTACGCTGACTCATTCGACGAGATTGCGCGGGCAGGTGTCCTCGAATGGGACCTCGCAGCGGCACTGCGCCCGTCCGCTGGCATGCGCAACGTGCTCGTGCACGATTACCTCGAGGTCGATCACAGCAAGGTGTCTGCAGCCATCCCGCTCGCGCTGGAGCAGTACGACGAGTACGTGCGGCATGTCGCACGCTGGCTCCGCGACTACGCCGCAGCGCCCTCGTGATCGTCTTATGAAGTAGCGACCCGGGCCAGGGACGGCCTGATTTGCTCCAATCCCCACTGGATGCTCAGTACCGTTGGACTCCGTAACGCGCTCGCGGTGGCAAGATCGGTCACGATGTACCGGTCATCTCGCACCCCTCGGAGGACCGCGGGGTCGGGGGCCACCACCCCCACCAGTTCACCCGGCTCGATCTCCAGGTCCACGTCGCACAGTGCGCCGTACGACAGACCGGACAGCCGCAGGCCACCCACCGCCCGGTTCGGCAGCGTGCTGACACCACCGAGCACCGCGGGTGGCGCGGCGAGCAACGTGGACACCCGCCCGGCCGACGCCCGGCATTGGGCCAGGGACGCCACGGCCTCGGCGATCCAGCTCAGCGGACCGATCAGGGTACTGGGTCAGCCCACTGCGGCCACCAGCTCGCCGACGCTGATCTGTCCCTGGATGGCTAGTCTGCCTCCAACGAGCGCCACCAGCGCGAGGAATGCGCTGGTCACCGCCAGCGTCGCGCCCGAATGTACGGCGAGCAGCTTCGTCGCGCGAAGCCGCGCGGCCAGGGATGCGCGGCTCGCATCTCGGTACCGCGCAGTTGCGGCCCGTTCCGCTCGCAACCCCTTGAGCACCCGCAGGCCGCCGATCAGGTCGCTGGCCACCGCGGTTGCGCGTGCGGCCTGCTCCTGCTCGGCGGTGCTGCGCCGCTCCAGTGGCCCGGTCAGCAGGTTCAACGCGATGAGCACCGGAGGTAGGCTGACCAGCACGACGAGGCTCAGTTGGACTGATGCACTCAGCAGGACCACCGCCGCGACGGTCAGCCCCGTGGCCGCGACCACGGTTCTGGCCACCGCTTCGTTGATCCGCGCGACACGGGACACATCGGCGGTGGCGATACTCAGCAACTCACCGGGCAGCCGCCCCGCTCCGGCCCCACCGCGGGGGTCGAGTACCCGACGGGTCATGGTCACCCGCAGATCCAACCCGGCGTACTCGGTGGCGCGCGCCGTGAGCCGAGCGCCGAATCGGAAACCCGTCATCAGCGCGGCGAACAGCGCGGCGAGGACAACCAGCCACCCGGCCAGCGCTGCGGCGTCACCGGTCGCGATGGCCCGATCGATGATCACACCCACCAGCACCGGCACCAGCGCCTCGGCGGCCTGCCAACCGGCGAGCAGCACCACGGACCCCAGCAGCACCCACCGCTGGCTGGCGATCGCTTCCCTGAGCAGCCGCGAGCCACTTCCGCGCAACTTCACGCGGTCCACGCTATGTGGCGCCTGGCTTGTGGATCACCGCTGAACGGAGCAGTGGAACGATCTTCCCCTCTCCGCGCCGACCACTGAGGATCAGCTCAGTGCCTTGGCCAGGCCTGGCTCGAGCTGATCCAGGCCGTAGGGAATGGAGGACCGACGACAGGCGCAGCGCGCTGATCCCGTCCACGCTGACCGGAAGATAGTGGCCGCTGCGGACGGCCGGGGCAGCCCGGAACACCACTGCATGCGGTAGCCGGCTCGGTGGAGGCACGCACGGACCGACGTTGGATGAGGTCGTCGTGCGCGGGCATGGCCGGTTTCTCCGGGCCCTCAGGTGGTGACGCTGGTGGCGGGAACCTCAGGGTTGGCGGGTTGGCGGTTGCGGCGGCCGACGGGAACGATCAGGGGAGTGCCGGCGACCGGATCGGTGAGTACGCGTGCGTCGAGCTCGAACACTTCCTGCAGCAGGGACTCGGTGAGCACCTCACGCGGGGAGCCTTGAGCGATGATCCGTCCGGCGCGCATCGCGATCAGCCGCTGCGCGTAGCGGGCGGCCATATTGAGGTCGTGGAGCACCATCACCACGGTGCGGCCGGCCTCGGTGTTCAGCCGCTCCACCAGGTCGAGCACGTCGACCTGGTGGGCCAGATCCAGGAACGTGGTGGGCTCGTCGAGTAGCACCAGGTCGGTGCCCTGGGCCAGCGCCATCGAGATCCACGCGCGCTGCCGTTGGCCCCCAGACAGCTCGTCGACGGTGCGCTCGGCGAACTCGGTGATGCCGGTCCAGCCCAGCGCCTCGGCCACCGCGGCCTCGTCGTCCGAGGACCATTGCCGGTACCAGGCCTGATGGGGGTGCCGGCCGCGGGCGATCAGATCGGCGACGGTGAGGCCCTCGGGTGCGATTGGAGCCTGTGGCAGTACTCCCAGTACCTTCGCGACCTCCCGAGTGGGCATCCGGTCGATCCGCTTGCCGTCCAGCAGCACATGGCCCCGCTTGGGGCGCAGGAGGCGGCCCAGGGCGCGCAGCATGGTCGACTTACCGCAGCCGTTCGGTCCGATGACCGCCGTAACGGTGCCGTCCAGCACGTCGAGGTCCAGCCCGTCGACCACGACGTTGTCGTCGTAAGCCAGCTGCAGGTCGCGGGCCTGCAGGCGGATCCGGTCAGTCATGCGGCGGACACCTTCCGGTTGCGGCGGACGAGCAGGTAAAGCAGGTAGGGAGCGCCGAGCACGGCAGTGACGATGCCGACCGGCAGCTCGCTACCGAGCACGGTCCGTGCGATGAGGTCTGCGGTCACCGTGAGCAGCGCGCCGTAGACCGCTGAGGTCAACAACGGTGGGCGGGCCGCGCCGATCAGGCGCTGGCAGATTTGGGGTACCACCAGCGCGACGAACACGATCGGACCGGCGCTGGATGCGGCCACCGCGGCCAGCACGACTGCCACGATGATCAACGCCGTGCGGGTTCGGTTCACCCGAACGCCGAGGCCACGGGCGGTGTCGTCGCTGAGTTGCAGCGCACCCAGCCCGAAGGTCAGCACCAACGCCACCGGCACCAGCACTCCCAGCGCCAGCGCGACCGGCACGACGTGCTCCCAGCCACGGCCGTTGAGGCTGCCGATGAGCCATACCGTGGCCTGGGCGGCGGCGAAGATCTGGGCGATGACCAGCATCCAGGAGATGATCGCCCGGGACACCGCGTCGATCCCAATGCCTACCAGTACCAATCGGTAACCCTCGATGCCGCCCCGCCAGGCCAATGCGTAGACCAGCGCGGCGGCGCCTAGCCCGCCGACCAGCGCGGCGAGCGGTATCCCGATCGTGCCGAGTGTCGCTCCGATCGCGCCGTAGCTGCCGCCGAGCACGATGACCGTGACGGCGGCGGCGCTGGCGCCTGCGGTGAAGCCGAGGAAGTCCGGACTGGCCAGCGGGTTGCGCGCGATCGTCTGGAGGATCGCGCCGGACAGCCCGAGTGCTGCGCCGACCAGTACCCCGGTCAGCGTGCGTGGCAGCCGCAGCTCCAACACGATGAACTGATCTGCGCGGTCGCCACCGCCGAGTAGGACACTGAGCACCTCGCCGAGCGAGATGGGAAAGTCGCCTCGGCCGATGTTGATCGCTGCCATGAGCACGAGCAGCGCCAGCCCGACTATCGTGACCGCGATCATCCTGGGTCGCCACACCCCGGAGAACCGACCGACTCGCAGCGGTGGGCGACCGGCCACCCGCTCGCGCTGCCGTGTCCCAGTCGTCTCCTTGATCGTCACAGTTTCACCAGCCGGCGACGGCGCACCAGGGCGATGAAGAACGGTGCCCCGATCAGTGCGAGCACGATGCCTACCTGCAGCTCTCCTGGCCGTACCACGACCCGCCCGATCACGTCGGCGGTCAGCAGCAGCACGGCACCGGCCAGCCCCGCGGCGGGCAGCAGCCAGCGGTGATCCGGCCCGGTCAGCGCCCGCGCCACGTGCGGCACCACCAGGCCGAGAAACGAGATCGGCCCGCAGGCTGCCACTGCCGAGCCGGCGAGCAGCGTGATCGCCCCCAGCCCGACCCAGCGGGTCACCGCAACCCGCTGGCCCAGTGCGCGGGCCACGTCATCACCTAAGCCCAGCAGGTTCAGCGCTGGCGCGTTCAGCATCGCCAGTATCAGCCCAGCCAGCAGGAACGGCGCGATGCGGACCGCGATCCCGGCGTCGCGGCCGGCCAGCGAGCCGACCACCCAGAACCGGTAGGCGTCGAGGGTCGCAAGGTCGGCCAGCAACACCGCCTGGATCAGCGCATACAGCAAGAAGGTTACCGACACCCCGGCTAACGCGAGGGTCACCGGCGTCGGTCCGCCCCGGCCCAACGTTCCCAGCGCGAACACCAGCACGCTGGCCGCGAATGCCCCAGCGAAGGCGAACCACACATAGCCGAACAGGTTCGTCACGCCGAGCGCGTAGATACCCAGCACCACGAAGAAGGCCGCGCCTGCCTCCACCCCGAGGATGCCGGGCTCGGCGAGCGGGTTGCGGGTGTGTCCCTGCATCAGCGCCCCTGCCAGCCCCAGCGCGATGCCCACTCCGATCCCGAGCATGGTGCGCGGCGCCCGCAGGGAGCGGACCACGATGTCGTCCTCGGTGCCAGTTGGCGACCAAATTGCGGTCCACACCACGTCGATCGGGATCGGCTTGGCCCCGACCGCCAGGCTGGCCAGCGTCGCGAGCGCCAGCAGGGCCAGTAGCCCGGTGACGACCAGCACGCGGCGTCGCCGCATGCCACCCGGACTGACCGAAGCGGTCGCCGGTGGCGGACGGGTGGCGGTCGACGTCACGAATGGCTCCTCCTGTCCCTCGACCGAGGGTCCCCCATTAGGTTTGCCTACAGTAAGTTAGACAGGGCTAAATACCTAGACCCGGGTGGACGCTCGCTCGCCCGCCGACCGGTGGGCGTAGGCGGATGTGCCGGTCGCGGCGCCTACGAAGCCGCGAAACCCTTTAGGTCGTCGAGAACCAGGTTGGCGGCGATCGGCCCGATGCCGAGGTACCACACGTCATCCGGCACCTCGTGTGCCCGGCCACGCGACACTGCGCCGAGGCTCTGCCACAGTGGGCCCGCTGTGAGCTGGTCCTGCTGGGTCTCACCGTACGAGGAGTAGAAGAGCAGGTCGCCGTCGGCTAGCGAGAGCTGCTCCCGACTGATCTCGATGACGGTCTTGTCGACCTGTTGGGACTGCGGACGGGCGAAGCCGGCATCGCTCAGGATGGTCCCGATGAAGGAGCCTTCCCCGTAGAGCCGGATGTTGGTCGGGGTAAATCGGAGCATGCTCACCGCCAGCGTGTTCGGGTCACCGAACTGCTGGCCGACCTGCTCCGCCTTCTGCTTGTAGTCGGCCAGGATGCGCTCGGCTTCTTCCCGCTTGCCCAGCGCCTCCCCGGCGAGCAGGAAGTTCTCTTTCCAAGCCACCCCAACCGTCTCGGCGAACACGGTAGGAGCGATCTTGCTGAACTCGTCGTAAAGACTTTCATGACGCAACTTGCTGGACAAGATCAAATCCGGCTGCAAGGCGGCGATCGCTTCCAGATTCGGCTGGGTGACGGTGCCGACCATCGTCACATCCTGGGCACGATCCGCCAGGTAGGACTGCAGGCCGGAGGTGGCGTCGGCGCGGACCGCTCCCACCGGGGTCACGCCCAGGGCCAGGACCGAGTCCAGCTCACCGGTGTCGAGCACGACCACCCGCTGCGGCTCGCCGGTGATCTCGGTGCTACCCATCGCGTGCTGGACGGTTCGGGTGTCGTCACCGCCCGCAGGCGCTGCGCCCGGACCCTCTCCTGAATCACCGCAGCTGCTCGCCATGAGGGCAAACAACGCGAACAGCACAACCATCAATGGACGGGTTCGTCGCATCCCACTCCTCCGAGTTGGGCGAGGCCAGGCTTACCTAAAGACTGAAAAATAACCCAAACGGGACGAGTCCGCACCCTTTCGGGGCTTGACCGTTATGCGACGTAGGCCAGGTGGGTGGCAGCGGGAATGCCCCGGCTTGCGCCACCTGTTGAGCACAGTGCTCCGTCAGGCCGCTAAGAAGATCGACAGGGGGTGGTGTCGTAGACGCGGAACCGACGTCCACGGGCGCTGCACAGGTCGCCACGCGGCTACCTCGCGAGGTCTGGGTGCTGGTCGTGGTCAGCTTCGTGATCGCGATCGGCTTCGGCATCGTCGCGCCCGCGTTGCCGACCTTCGCCCGCAGCTTCGACGTCAGCGTCACGGCCGCCTCGATCGTGGTGAGCGCGTTCGCGTTCATGCGATTGGCGTTCGCGCCGGCCAGCGGCAAGCTTGTCTCGGCGTTCGGTGAACGACCTGTGTACATCTGGGGCATCATCCTGGTCGGCCTGTCCACCGGTGCCTGTGCGTTCGCTGCGGGCTACTGGCAGCTACTGGTGTTCCGGGCGTTGGGCGGTATCGGGTCGACCATGTTCACCGTCTCGGCGGTAGGGCTGTTGATCAGACTTACGCCGCCGCCGCTGCGCGGTCGGTCCACCAGCTTGTGGGCGACCAGCTTCCTGCTCGGTAGCGTCGCCGGTCCGTTGGTCGGCGGCGTACTGATCGCCATCTCGCTGCGCGCCCCGTTCATTGTGTATGCGGTGGCGTTGTTCGTCGCCGCTGCGGTGGCCTGGGTTTTCTTACGGCGCTCCCCGCTGGCCGATGCAGTTTCGCCCAGCGATGCCCCGGAGCTCACTGTCCGCGCGGCGCTGGGAAATCCCGCTTACCGTGCCGCGCTGGCTTCCAACTTCGCCAATGGCTGGGCGCTGTTCGGTGTGCGCGTTTCGCTGGTGCCGCTGTTCGTCGTCGAGGTGCTGAATCGGGGGGAGTCGCTGGCCGGGTTGGCGCTGTCAGTATTCGCCGCCGGCAACGTTGTTGCGCTGACCTTCTCCGGCAGACTTGCGGATTCCCTCGGGCGCCGCCCGCCGATGCTGGCTGGGTTGGTCGTCACCGGTGGTGCGACGATCTGGCTGGGCTTCACCGGCGGGGTGCCGGAGTTCCTCGTTGCGGCTCTGGTCGCTGGGATGGGGACCGGGTTGATCACACCGGCACAGGGCGCCACGGTGGCCGATGTGATCGGCTCGCGGGCCAAGGGTGGTCCGGTGCTCGCAGCATTCCAGATGACCGCCGATATCGGTGCAATCCTCGGTCCGATCGCGGCCGGGCTGCTCGCCGACCAGCTCTCCTACGCTGCGGCTTTCGCGCTGACCGGCGCCCTGTCGCTGCTTGCCGCGGTGGTCTGGCTGCGTGCACCGGAGACCCTGCCCCGGGCACAGGACAGCACCGCAACCGACATCGCCGCCGAATGCGGCTGCCGCGACGAAGGCCCCGAGGTACCGACCGGGCAGCGGGTGGCTGCGCCGCCGCGCCCACCGCAGGCGTGACGCCGCTCAGCTCATGCTGACCCCGATTAGCGCACCGACCAGGTAGGTCGCTACCGCGGCGATAGCGCCGAATCCCACCTGGCGCAGCCCGCCCCACCACCACGAGCGGGTGGTGAACCGCGACGCGAGCGCCCCGGCCACGAACAACCCCACCGCTCCCGCGCCGAGGCCTGCGGCCAGCGAGTCAAAGCCGAGCAGGTAGGGGATCAGCGGGATCAGGGCACCGATCGCGAAGCACAGGAATGACGAGCCGCCGGCCACCCAGGGGGAGGGCTGCTCGTCGGGATTCACCCCGAGTTCCTGGTTGATGTGCACCCGGACCGCCAAGGACGGGTCGGCGTGCACCTCATCGGCCACCTGCTGCGCGGTCCTGCGGGTCAGTCCCATCTGCATAAAGGAGCTGACCAGCTCGGCCTTCTCCGCTACCGGGTGCCGCCGCAGCTCGTCGCGCTCCACCCTGACCTCGGCGCGCACGGCGTCGTTCTGTGTCTCAACCGACGCGTACTCGCCCAGCGCCATCGAGAACGCACCCGCCACCAGCCCGGCCATCCCGGTCAACACGATCAGGCCGGCACCTGCTCCGCCGCCGCCCACCCCAGCGACCAGGGCGATGTTGGTCACCAGACCGTCCATCGCGCCGAACACGGCCGGTCGTAGCCATCCTCCCGACACGTCCTGGTGTATGTGCCCGACCTCGTCACCTGGTTCGACAGCCATCTCGCACCTCCGTGGCGCCGTCGCCGACCCACGGTACGGAGCACAGCGGGCCCACCCGAGACTCAGGTCCTCCTCGCCATGGGCAGCCTCACCTGCGCATTGAGTGAATGGCTAGGCTGATCGGGTGCCTCGCCCGTGCCGCACCGTCCTCGGCAGGCTGGGCACCGTGGCCGGATAGCGCAGGGAGGAGCGTGTCGTGGGCGGCGCCGAACGGGGCCAGGCAAAGCGCAAGCAGCAGGCTGCCCAAGGGGTGACGGCGGCCCGCGGGAATGGCAGACCCAGCCGCGGGGTAGTGGCCGCAGTCGCCATCATCGTCGCGCTCGCCATGGTGGCCGGGCTCGGGCTATGGCTACAGAACCGCAACAGCCCGGCTGACCTCCCAGCGGCGATCCCGGTCGCGGCTGCCGGCCCGGAGTACCCGGTGGTACTGCAGGGCGACACCGTGGTAGCCGGTCGCGCTCAGGCGCCGGTGACCATCGACATCTACGAGGACTTCCTGTGCCCGGGCTGCGCGGAGTTCGAGAAGCTCTATCACCAGCAGCTCGCGCAAGCTGCCGCGGACGGCATGGCCCGGGTGGTGTACCACCCGGTCGCCATCCTCGACGATCACTCGGAACCGGCCGGGTACTCCACGCTGGCCGCCGGTGCGGCGTTCTGCGCCGCCCAGGTCGGCATCTTCCCCCAGTTCCACAACAGCCTGTTCGCCACCCAGCCGGCTGAGGACGGTCCGGGGTGGACCAGCGCCCAGCTCCACCAGCTTGCTCGCGACCTGGGTGCCGGTGACGGCTTCGCGGGCTGCATGCAGGCCGGTACCGACCGGCGGGTGGCCGCCTCCACTCAGATCGCCAGACTTTTCGTCAGCGGCCTGCGAACCGATGGCCGGTTCGGTACTCCGAGTGTCGTGGTGAACGGCACGCTCATCGACATCGGCGACCCAGGTTGGTTGGACCAGGCGCTGAGCCGCGCTCAACGCTGACCTGGTCCTGTTGCGGGAGGATCTTCGGTCTCGTGTACGGTGGCCTACG
>DASQVB010000297.1:0-4302 GCA_035640975.1 Pseudonocardiaceae bacterium | reverse complement strand
TACGGCTAGCGGGCGGCGCAGGGCGGCGCCCCGAGCGGCTTTCGTGGTCTGATTCACGAGTGCTCCTGTACATCCGTGGGATCCGGGCTTGCACCCGGGCCGGCGTCGTATGGATTCCCGGTCGCGCGGACAGTAACCTTGCGCGCACCTTACGAATTAGATGATTCCGGTCGTGTACCGGCTAGTTCCCGTGCAAGCTAGCCCGAAAGGGACGACAATGCTGTGGTGAGCACACGGAAGGAGTGGGGGCATGTGGATTATCTCGTGGATTCTGCTGGGCGTGATCGCCGGCGCCATCGCTAAGTTGATCATGCCTGGTAAAGACCCGGGCGGGATTTTTGTTACCATGCTGATCGGAATCGTCGGCGCAATCTTGGGCGGTTTCCTGGGCCGAGCCCTTGGATTCAGTCCGAACGAGGGCTTCTTCAGTTGGGCAACCTGGATCTGGGCCATCGTCGGGTCACTGATCCTTCTCGGTGGCTGCCGCCTCATCGCGGGGCGCAAGGCTGGGCGCAGGGCACTGCACTGACCTGCCCAGGTGGGAGTTGCGCCTTTCGACCTACTCGCCTAGGTGTGATCTCGGGCAGCCGCTGGTGACTGTTGCGCCCTGAACAGATGCGGTCCCCGCGCGGTGTGCCGCGGAGAACTGGCAGTTGCGACCTGCGAACTGGGGGTGGTTGCCTTTAGTTGGTGGCGCACAGACTCGACGCCGTAGATGTGCCGTTGAGATGGCGAGTGCAGTGTGACCTCGGTGGGGTGTGGCCCGTGCGCGAGGGCCCGAGCGAAGAATCGGCGGGTGGCCGCCAAGTCCCGCTTTCTATGAGACCAGGACGTCGATGCCCGTGCGGGTCGATCACCTGATACAGATACACACGCTGTCCGGCTACTTTGACATACGTCTCAACCACAAAGCAGCGATCCCAGCGACGTGCCGCCAGCGTTGTACCGCATCGATTAGCAGCGGAATGAACCGTTGCACCCACCGGTTGCGCCTCGATGAACTCGCCATGCGGCAGCCGTTTGCTGATGCGGTCTTCACGCCGTGCTCCAGCAGCTCCGCCTCGGGCTTGCTGCAGGCCCACACAAATCCGGTAGGTCACCCCGTAAGCCATCGGGCAGCAGCAACCCGATAAAATTAACCCACGTCGTCGCGTTGAGGGAGCTGTCGAACGTACGCGGAGATGTCGTAGTTTCCGTAGTAAATCTCGCGATAGGGCCTCGTTGCTTGGACCTGACAATTTCCTGACGATCGGCTTGCAGCCGACCTACGAAGGGGGTGGGAGGGTAGTCAAGACGGGCGGCGACGCAGTGGTGAGTTCGATCTTCGACGATGCAGACCCTACGTCAGCACGGTTGACGATGAGGAGCGGAGGGCTATGGAAGCGCGAGTCCTGCTCGTCGAGGACGACGAACGGATTCGGCAGGCACTGGGATTGGCCCTTGCAGATGAGGGCTGCGAGGTCGTCGAAGCGGCGTCCGGAGAGGAAGCGTTGCGGCGCCTTGGTGGCACAACGGTGGACGTCGTCCTGCTGGATTTGATGTTGCCGGGCGTGGACGGCTTGGCGGTGTGCCGCACGCTGCGATCCCACGGCGACTTGCCCATCATCATCATCACTGCTCGTGCAGACACCACCGATGTGATCAGTGGCCTGGAGGCGGGCGCCGATGACTACGTCACCAAGCCGCTCGTGGCCAGTGAACTTGCCGCGCGTATTCGGGCCTTGTTGCGTCGTCGTCGTTTCGGGAGCGAGGGATCCGGGGGTCCGCGGTTGCAGCTTGGGGCAGTCGAGATCCGACCCGACGAGGGGGTGGTCTGTCGCGATGACAATGAGGTCTACCTGACCCGAACCGAATTCCGGCTACTGGTTGAGCTGGCCGGTGCCGATGGTCGGGTAGTAACTCGTGAGGAGTTACTCCAGCGGGTGTGGGGCTATGACTACTTTGGGGACACTCGGCTGCTCGACGTGCA
Source organism: Pseudonocardiaceae bacterium (assembly GCA_035640975.1). Classification (GTDB taxonomy): domain Bacteria; phylum Actinomycetota; class Actinomycetes; order Mycobacteriales; family Pseudonocardiaceae. The sequence goes on along the minus strand of DASQVB010000297.1, from coordinate 2,333 downwards.
CATCCGCCGGCTTCGGCGCAAGATCGAAGTCAATCCGAACGAGCCTGCCTTGGTGCTCACCGTTCGCGGAGTGGGCTACAAGGTCGCCAAGAAGGCTTGAGGCCCGAGTGGAGGAGAGGGGCCGAGTTCGACATGCTGCGGCTGTCGCTGCGCTGGCGGGTGGCGGTGGCGTTCGGGTTGACTTCGCTGGTGGTGTCGAGTCTGTTCGCGATTGCCACCTGGCACCTTGCTTCCAGCTACATGCTTCGACAACGCGAGCAGAGCGTCACCGCGCAGGCTGCGGCCAACGTGCGTCTCGTCGAGGCGACGCTGCGAGTCGGCAGCGAAGGGCTCGACGAGCTGCTGACCGGTCTGGCCGGGGAGCCCAGATCGACGATCCTGCTCCACCGCGAGGAAAACTGGATGACCAGTGGTCGGCAGGTCGATCCCGCCGTCCTGCCCGCCCAGCTGCTGGCGCTGGCGCGCGACGGCAAAGCAGCTCGCCAGCGCCTGGTCATCGGGCAGGTCCCGGTGCTCGCTGTCGCCTTGTCGATCCCCACCGAAGACGCTATCTACGTCCAGCTGTCCCCACTCGTGGAACTCGGCCGCAGCTTCCGGTTCCTGAGCAGGCTGCTGGTTGCCGGCACGGCGTTGAGCGCCCTGCTCGGGATTGCGCTGGGCTGGTGGACCAGCCGGCGCGCTTTGCGTCCGCTCACCACGCTCACCGCTGCCGCTGCCCGGGTGGCCCAGGGAGATCTGCAGGCTCGGCTGCCGGAGCAGTCCGATCCTGATCTCGCTCCGCTGGCGGTCACGTTCAACGCGACGGTGTCAGCGTTGGAGCAGCGGGTCCGGCGCGACGCCCGTTTCGCTGGGGACGTCAGCCACGAACTTCGGTCCCCGCTCACGACCATGGTCAATGCCAGCGAGGTGCTTCAACGCCGGCGCGCTGAGCTGTCAGCCACCGCGCGCAAAGCGGCGGATCTGCTCGCCAATGAGGTGCAGCGGTTCCGGCACATGGTCGTTGATCTACTTGAGATTTCCCGCCTCGATCAGGACGTGGACCACCAGGCATTGGAGGCAGTCGATCTAGGTGAGCTGGTGCGCAACGTCGCGGCCAGCCGCCCCGGTGACGTGCCCATCGACGTCGAACAGCCACCACCTCTTATCCTGGTCGATCGACGCCGTCTGGACCGCGTCGTCGCCAACCTGCTCGACAACGCCGAACACCACGGCGGTGGCCCTGTTCGGATCACCGTCTCCCGTCGGAGCGGTTGCGTGCGCCTGGAGGTCGACGACGCTGGACCCGGCGTGCCGGTCCAGCTGCGCGAGCGGGTGTTCGAGCGGTTCGCCCGCGGCGCACGCACCGGGCACCGCAGCGATGACGACGGCAGTGGCCTTGGGCTTGCGGTGGTTGCTCAACACGTGAGCGCGCACGGAGGCACGGTGTGGGTGGAAGACAGTCCCAGCGGAGGCGCTCGGTTCGTCGTCGAGCTCCCGGAGCTGCCCCGATGACGTCTCGGCCAGCGGCGAAGTCCTATTTCACCGTCCCCGCCCGCTCGCACTCTGACCATCAGCGAGCGGCCCAGCCCCAGTCCGAGCCTACCGCCGACAGCGTCCGCTGGTGGCCCAACAGCAAGCGGCTGATCCTCCCGGATAGACGAAGCCGAGCTATTGGCACGAGTTGTTAGATGGTTGTCAGCTCCGCGGTGGTCACAAGCTTCCCGCGCTGATGCACAGTCAGAGGGACAACCACGACGAGCGCGGGAGAGTTGACGATGACAAGGGACACAACCTTCGGCGACACTGATTTGCACGTCAAGGTCACGTGGCGGGAAAATCGGGTGATTGTCGCAGTCACCGGCGAAGTGGACGTCGCCACCGCGCCTCGGCTTAGCACCGCTCTCGATCAGATCACTGGAAACTCATCGCGCAGTGTCGAAATCGATTTGTCGGGGACCTCGTTCTTCGCTTGTCGAGGGCTGTCAGTGCTGACGGCGGCACATCACCGACTCACCGAAAAAGGCGCCGCTCTCATCGTTCACGGCGCGGTTGGCGTCGTCCGACGGGCCTTTACTGCCAGCGGCCTGCACGCGCTACTCACCGACGGTGATTGCGATCGCATGGTGGTCCCCCCAGCCTCGCTTATGCGATGACGACAGCCAGGTGCTCCATGGTCAACATCCGAGCCAAATAACTCTTTCTTGTTCGACAAGCCGTGCGGAATTAGAAATCGTCGATGCGCTAGTCGGCCGGTTGCTTGAGGCGTGCACCATCGTGGCACCGCAGCCGTTCGCGCGGGTGCTTGCCTGTGTCAGTGGCTGACGTGGCGGCGGCCGCACAAAGCTGCGGTAATG
>DASQVB010000296.1:0-7669 GCA_035640975.1 Pseudonocardiaceae bacterium | reverse complement strand
TTCGCTCGACCTGCTCGGCGGTGGCCGGCCCAGCGGGGATCCCCGGCACCGGACGCTGCGCGCGACCATCGAGTGGTCCTACCAGCTCCTCACGGAGGACGAACGGCGACTGTTCCGGCACCTGTCGGTGTTCGTCGATGGCGTCGACCTCGACGACGCCGAGCGGCTCGCCGCCGACCTGGGTCTGGAAAGTGATCCCGGAAGCGTCCTGGCCCGGCTCGTCGACGCCTCCATGATCGACGCCGACTTCGAGCGGGGCACCCGGTACCGCATGCTGGAGACGCTGCGGGCGTTCGGCCTCGACCGGCTGGTGGCGGCCGGCGAGGACGAGGCCGCGGCCGGGCGGATGCTCCGCTGGGCCGTCGAGCTGACCGCGTGGGTCGAAGCCGCCATGACCACCGAGGGCGAGCCGGAGGCCGACGCCGCCCTGCGCCGCGAGCTGCCGAACCTGCGGGCCGCGTGGCGGCTGGCGCGGCGTCGGGGATCTCTCGACGCCGCTGCCGCGATGGTCACCGCGCTGTTCGACGCGGTCGCCTACCGCGACCTCGTCGAGATCCGGGGCTGGGCCGAGGAGCTGGCCGACGACCCGGCGCTCGCCACCCACCCGCGCGCGAGCGCTGTGCTCGGCACGGCGGCGGAAGCCGCGTACCACCGCGGCGACTACCCACGGGCCGACCGGCTCGCCCGAGCCGGGCTGGAGCGGGCGACCGACAACGCCGGATCGTGATACTGCCTGCTGCCGCTGTCGGTGGCTGAGCTGGCTCGCGGGGCGTACACCGACGTCGTCGAGCACTCCCTCGCCGCAGCCGCACTCGCGGGCCGGCCCCGCGAGAACCTGGGGATCGCAGCCCTCGCGACGGCCTACGCAGGCGATCTGGACGAGGCGCGGACACTGAACGACCGGGGGCTCGCCGGCGCCGTATCGCCCACGATGCTCTCGTGGGGCGCCTACGTCGCAGGGGAGATCGAGAGCTCCGCCGGCCGCAGCGAACTGGCCGAGCAGCATTACGTCCGCGCCATCGACCTCGCCCGCACCTCGGGCACGACCTTTCTCGTTGGCGTCGCGACCGTCGGGCTGCTCACGATGCGCACCACCGCCGGCCGCGTCCGCGAGGCGCTGGGTGGCTACCGCGACGTAATCGACTACTTCGCCCGCACCGGCAACTGGACCCACCAATGGGTGACGCTGCGAAATCTCGCGCACCTGCTGCGCCGGCTCGGCGACAACGAGCCGGCGGCGCTGCTCGACGCCGCGGCCGACCAGGCTCCGGATGCTCCCGCCGTCGGCGGTTCGCGCAACGCCGAACCGCCCCCTGCCACGCCGATCCCTAGCCGGGCCACCATCCTCGAGGTAGCCCGGCGGGCCATCGAGCGGAATCTCACTCGATCATGACGACTCCGCCAGCGCCGCCCGGCAGCGGTCGGGTGCTGCGGCCGCCTCGACAAACGACTCGTCGCCGACCCACGCGGTGTAGCAGTCGACACCCATGGCGGCGATGAGCCCGGCCGTCTGGGTCGCCTGTGCTGCCAACGCGCGGACCTTGCGGGCTGCGGTGTCCGGGTCCAGCACCAGATCGACCGCCAGCCGCTGGGCGGGTGTGGTGATCGGATATCCCGGGGGAAAGATGTCCAGTTTCTCGTTGAGCGCGCTCCAGCGCGGTGCCCGCCGCTGCGCGACCGCGGCGTGCAGCAGCCGCGCCCCGGACGGGGCGGCGCGGTCGAAGGCCGCGGCGGTCCACGCCGAGACCGCCTGGTGGTCCGGGTGACCGGTGATGCCGTCCGGACCGAAGGTCAACACAGTATCCGGGCCGACCCGTCCAATCACGCCGCACAACTGCGCGACCGCGTCCGCCGCGTGGACCGTCGCACACTCTCCGTCCCGGTATCCGAGCCAATGGTGCTCGGTGACTCCGAGGATCTCCAGGCAGCGCGCCAGCTCGCCGGTGCGTGCCGTAGCCAGCCGGTGCGGCGGCCAGGCCACCGGGTCGGGCGTGCCGAGCTCTCCACGCGTCGCGGTCACGCACACCACCCGCGATCCGTTGTCGCGGGCCATTGCCATCAGACCGCCGGACAGGTATGCCTCGTCGTCGGGATGGGCCCAGATCCCCAGGATGGTGCCCAGCTCGGCGACGCCGCCGGCCGTCCGGTCCGCCACCGCTGTGCTGACCGCGTCGTCGTGCATCTCGTCCTCCGCGTACGTGGTGAGTCCAATCATCGGAGCGCGCGCTCGCAGCGCACTGTCGTTGCGCTGACGCGGCCGTTGCGGCGCGCGACAGCGCCGCGGAAGCCGCGTGCTCGCGCAGGCTTTCTCGGCAGGTGGTCTCCAGGCCATCGTGGATCACATAACGTCACAGTGTGGGTAAGCAGCTGTGTGGTCGGAGAAGTCGGCGCGATGTGCTCCACCTCGGGGCCGTGCTGGGTGTGGCGGGGACCGCGGCGAGCTTCCTGCCGGTCATCGGCTTCGGGACGCAACCGGGCACCAGCGATGAGATCCGCACGATCCGTGGTCGACTCGAGCCTGGCGCGCCGGACTGGGTCAACCTTCCCGTGAACGTTCCGCGGGGAGTACGGGAGATCGAGGTGGTCTACCGCTACGACCGGCCCCCGGTACCACCGGCCGCCCCTGGCAACGCGCTGGACATCGGTATCTTCGGCACCTCGGGACACCAGCTGGGCAATCACCGGGGCTTCCGGGGCTGGTCTGGTGGGTTCCGGGACCGGTTCGCGATCTCGGCGGGCGCGGCCACCCCCGGTTACCTGCCCGGTCCGATCGACTCCGGCACCTGGCACGTGATCCTCGGCCCGTACACCATCGCGCCGCAGGGTATGAACTATGAGGTCGATGTGACACTGCGCTACGGCCCGCCCGGCCGGCCGTTCCAACCGACACCGGCACCCGAGCGGGCAATCGGTCGCGGCCGCTGCTGGTACCGCGGCGACGCTCATCTGCACACCGTGCACTCCGACGGCGCGCGTACCCCTTCCGAGCTGGCCGCACAGGCCCGGCAGGCGCGGCTGGACTTTGTCGTCTCCACCGAGCACAACACCCCGTCCGCCTCACTGATCTGGGGCCAGCACGCCGGCCCTGACCTGCTCATCGTGGACGGTGAGGAGGTCACCACACGCTCCGGGCACTGGCTGGCGCTGGGCCTTGCGGACGGGGAGTGGATCGATTGGCGTTACCGCGCCGAGGAGCCCGCCGAGTTCCGCCGGTTCGCTGACCAGGTGCACCGCCGCGGCGGACTCGTCGTCGCCGCGCACCCCTTCTGTCCATTTGTCGGATGCCCATGGGAGTTCGGCTACGACCTCCCCGACGCGATCGAGGTGTGGAACGGCCCGTGGAGCGCGGATGACGAGGAGTCCGTGCAAACCTGGGACCACCTGCTGCGTCACGGCCGGTGGCTGCCCGCGGTCGGCAACTCCGATGCACACCGCGAGCCTCAGGTGGTCGGGCTTCCGCAGACCGCCGTGCTTGCCGAGGAGCTCACCACCGATGCGGTGCTCGACGGGTTGCGGGCCGGGCGGTGCTACCTCGCCGAGTCCGCCGATCGGGAACTCTCGATGACTGCTACCGACCAGCGGGCGACCGCCGGGATCGGGGAGCGCCTGGCGGTGGGTCCAGACCAGAAGGTGGACGTCGAGGTGACCGCGACCGGAGTCACTGGCTGCACCGTGCGCCTGATCGGGGCGCATGGCACGGTCGCCGTTGCCGCAGCCGCGCCGGACGGCTCCGCGACCCTGCGGGCCACAACCCGGCCTCGTGACACCGGCTACCTGAGGGCAGAGGTGCGCCACCCGCTGCCCACCGCGACCACCCCGGACAGCATGGTGGCCATGAGTAACCCGGTGTTTCTCGGTGCCCGCTGAACTCGCTCCGCCATCGGCCATGCCGGCCCAGCGGTCAGATACCAAGGAAACTGGGCTCACAGTTGCTCGTCGTGCCGGTACGTGCCGCCGGATCTGCTCAACGGCGCTGCCCAGGACCATGACTCCCAATCCCCGGCGGGTGAAACCTGGCCACCCAGACTTGTCAACCCCCGGTTAGCGCCCTGCCCAGCCCATTCGCCGCCCCGGCTCCGCCGGAGTTCGGCAGGCTGGCCAAGGACGCCCGCAATCATCACACCGATGTGCTCGCAGGATGGCAATCCGAGCATTCGATGTTGGTCCAGGCCAGCTCCTCACAGCGCTGCCTGTCCGTTCTCCTCCATGACCCGGCTGCTGTCGCACTACTTCTGCGCACCCAGATGAAACCGGATGATCTCATGGAGCTGATCCTTATCCTCGCCGATGCGGCAGCCGATGTACTACGAGCCCAATGCGCCATTTACGATCATTATCCGATGGTCGTCGACGGTACACCTGGACCCGCGTGCCCGGCACTGGACCTCGAAGTGCGGGCACTGACCGACAAACCGCTAGCCCTGCGTTACCGCCCTCAGACTAGGACCCGCAGTCTCATGCCGCGGGTGGGTGCGAACGTTGTCCGGAGACCTTGTCGTCGGCGAAGGGGGCGCTACTCACCTCTGCCTTCGTCGACGCGGTCAGCGCAGGCGAAGTGCGGCTGCCCAGAGACCGTGTGGCCCATCAATCAGTACCGGTGGCTCGGTGTCCAGGTCGGCTAGCGCGTGGATCTGATCCGTCGTGGCCAGCACCAGTCGGGCACCTGCCTCGGCGGCGACTGTGACGAGGTCGTGTGCTGGTAGCGGTGGATTTACTGGGAGTGGCACTGCGCCTTGTTGTATCACCCCGGCGCAGGCCTCGGCGAAGTCGGGACCGTCGGGTAGCATGATCAGCACCCGATCGTAGGGACGGACGTCGAGCTCACCCAGCGCGGTCGCAGCTGCGAGTGCCTGATCGCTTAGCTTGCGATAATTCATCCGATAGACACCACCGTGGTGAATGATTCGTGTCGCAGGGACCGGTTGTCCGGGTGCGCCCTTCTGGCCTAACGGGAGGGTTGACAAGCGGCCCCAGCTGGCTGCGGGAGCAGCTTCCAGTGCGGGGACTCTATCCAGGAATCCGGATGCTGATCATCGTCTTCACAGGTCATTTCTCACATACTTCAGGTGATGCAGTCCCGCTACATCAGACGATGTAGATCGAAGGGTTTCTACAGTCTGCATGGCAACTGAACGCGCGGGTAGTTGGGCATATGCACTGTTGGAACACGGCAAGATGAGTCCTACCGTCCAAAACTGGCGGGACCTGCCTCGATCCACAATTACACCCACTATTGGCGCGATCTACACACCAGCAAGCGCCGCGGCTAACCGTTCCAACCTCCTGGCCATTGCCATGCGCAGCAGCTCACCGTTTGTCCAGATTGCTGCCGGGCGTGACTGTGGGAGTGGCTCGTAAAGCTGCACAACCATCATCAGCAGATGCCCGCGGGACCGTCGCCCCGGGGCGGTGTACCTCGGTGAGGAGGCACCTCCAGGTTACTGGCCGCCTTCCCGGGTCTGCTGGACGCGGTGATCAGTGCGGCTGAGTGGGCCGCGTTCACCGCCGGGGTGCGTGCCGGGGAGTTCGACTGATCGACCAGCCACGAACCGGCGCCTCGCAGCGTCGATCAAAATTGTGTCGGTCTCGGTCGAAGCGTCTACGCCCACGCCCGCCAAAAGCGCCTTTTCCATGATCCGTAGGCTGTAGTCAACGACGGAGTGCCCCGCTTGCGTGCCCCTAGGGTTGCAGATCTCCACTGTGGGCAACCAGTTCGCCGAAAACTCGACACGGTGAATCTCGACCACGATTACTTCCTACGCCGCTCCAGGGGTAGCGGTTGTGGGTGGACGTCGATCTCCTTCATTTGTTGCACGTAGATGTGGTAGTGGCGACGTGCCTCACCGAGGTGGCCGGCGCCAAGCTGCATGTTTATAAGATCAAGGTGAGCCTGCTCGTCGAAGGGGTCCTGCCCGAGCAGTTGCAGCAGGTAGCGTATCGCTTCATCGATGTCACCGGTGTGCCGTAGCCGAGCCGCTAGCCCCCGCAGTAAGGCGATGTGGGTGACCCGAACCTCCTCGGCCAGCGATATGGCCCAGTCCTGGGCGGCATCCTCTTCCAAGAAGTTCCCGGTGTAGGCGGTAATGGCCGTCCTCAGTCGCTCTGCGGCGTCCGGTTGTCCGCCCCGGTGGGCGGCAAGAGCGGCGACGGCGTCGGTGAGGAACTTGTCGACATCGACGTTGGCCTGGTTGCGATCCAGCCATACCGCACTGCCATCGCTGGCCAGCGGACCCGCGTTGGCGTGCGGCTGCAGCACGTTACGCAGCGTCCAAAGCAGCACCGACAACCGGTTACCACCCTTGGCCCGGTGTATCTCCGGCCACAAAAAATCTACCAACTGCTCTCGGGAGGTCGCCTTGCGCCGCGCGATGAGAATCTTCAACAAGTCTCGGGCCTTCTTTGACTGCCACACGGCGCGCGGAACCGGCGTGCCATCACGGATCACCTCGAATGCTCCGAGTGTTCGGATGAACACTGCGGGCGTATCCTTTGCATCAATCATGCACGCGCTACCGCATCTGGCTGTGTTCACCTTGTGTTCATCGCCGCGCGTGGCATTTCTGTAACAACTTCCTTGGTGCTTCTGTCGAATTCTTACTGTACGCTTCTGCTCTATACACATTGCGTGATGTGGTGCCTTCTGAACTTAGCGATCTTTGGTCGCGAGGTTCTTCACGCTTGTGTCAAGTTTCAGACCGCCGGTTTGAGGCGGGCGCGGTTGGTGTAGCTATCGACGTGACGATCAAGGGCGCGCAGGGCTTGGCGTGCGTTAGCGGCCAGGTGTGCGCACCGCGGGCAGCCGCTGACCGGCCAGCCATTCCAGGTGGCGTGTTCGGCGGCGGACAGGCGCACTCCGCGCAAAGCGTCGAGTAGCGGCACCAGCCGCTGGGCCTGCCACTCCAGCGCCGTCACGGTCAGTCAAATTCCCGGACACCCACCAAGATCGACTCGATCATCGGATCGAGTCCGGGGCCGACAGCCGCACCGACCCCAAGCGCTCCTGTCGGTGCCGGGCGCCGTCTTCATAATCTTCTGAACCCCGCACGGCGGCTACCCACTCGCCCGTGCCGGCGAGGTGCTGGCCTTGGTGCCCCAGCTCTCGGGTGCAGGACCAGAGCAGAATCAGGGTTGGCGAAGTCTCGTCAGCCCACTCGAACCCGCACTTCTCACCCAGGTGCGAGGTAGGATCCGGGTCACCTACAGTGATGTGTCTCAGCTCGTCCTGGCTGAGCCGCCCATTTCTCGGCCGGCGGTGCAGGAACTTCCACGGAACGTCCATGTCGGCCTTCCGCTGCTGGGGTCCTTGAAGCGAACATACCTCAACACAGTCATCCCACAGATGTACAAAACGTCTCGATCTACATCGTCTGATGTAGTGGGACTGCTTCGCCTGAGGTACGTGGGAGATGGCCTATGGGTGATCAGCGTTCGGAATCCTGGATAGAGTCCCAGAGCTGAAGTCGCTCTCGCCGCCCGGTCGAGGCGCTCGCCTTCCCTCCCCTCAGGCCCGCAGCGCGATCTCCCACACGGTTCAGGCCCCAGGCGGTGGTCAGATCACAGGGGTGGGGGCTGCTTACAGGTGAACCGGAGGTACGTGTGCAGTGAATCTATTGCATAGGCCGCTGTGCCGGCACGACCACCGGCTCAAACACGAGGGTGGTCGGCGGCT
>DASQVB010000295.1:0-6441 GCA_035640975.1 Pseudonocardiaceae bacterium | reverse complement strand
GGACCACTCGGTGGATCCGCAGGACCGGTGCCGGTCGTGCCGGTGTCCAGGTGCGGCGTTCGGGTTGCGTCGTCGCCTCTGCCGAGTGCACATCAAGGCAGAGTTCTGGCTGCAGCAGCCCACGGAGTTTCTGCGTTCCACGTTCTTCCGCGGATTGCGAGTGACCGACCTTTCCCAAGCAGGGCCAGCGCGTCTGGCGATCTCGGAGACACCGACGTGCTGCCGCGTGCTCAGCCATGCCAGACCCTGGCCGTCCCCCAGTTACCCCTAGGCGCGACGACCAATCCCACTCACGGCGGGGCCGGGGTGCACCCCGACAGCCTCCGGCTCCGCCGTCTCCGAAGAGGCATCAGATGCAGGCTGATTGCTCAGATCTGGTGATCGCCAAGCGACTACTCGATCACTTGAAGGCGCTTGGATTCCAGTTCCAGCGCGCCGCCCTCGGGGAGGACGGCGCGCTGGTGGGGTACCGAATGAGCGATGACTATTTGGATCTCATCCATATCGAGGGATTTAGTCGCGATTGCTTCGCTTGGCGAAGACGAGCATCGTCGTTGATCGTTCCAGGAAGCGGATTGGTCGAGCGACGGACCGATGGAAGTGCGCTCACTGTGCTCAATGAAGTGCTGACATGGCAAGTGACATGCGGCGTGGACACTCCATCTTAGAGATCGGCAGCGGAACCGCTGGAATGCAACGCTGGCCAAGCACCACCACGTCTGCACTCAGGCCAGACACGACTCTGTCGGCGCCAAGCTCCCAGGTTCTGTAACGTCGAGGGCACGAGGGAATCGACGGACCGCCTAGAACCGATAGTGATCCAGAGGCGGCGCGCTGCCACTGAATACCTGTGATCAGGGCCGTTCTGCGGAGGAGCAAGTCTGTGACGATTGAGGCCGACCTTCTGGGCGTCGGTGCGCTGCGGTCGCGCCCGGTCGCGGTGGTCTACAGCGACGACTCCACCGGACCCGCGGATGGAGACGACACCGGCGCGGTGTCGGCGATGCTGACGTCGGCAGCGGGCTGGAACTTCGACGTGATCACGGCCGGACCGAACGGGACGATGTCCGTGCCCGAAGCACTGGCACGTCCCGGGGTGCGGCTCTACGCCCAGCCAGGTGCCGACGGCGATGATGACGCCGCCTACCGGCGGCAAAAGCGCGACAAGTCCGCAATCAAGCATTTCGTTCACGAAGGCGGTCGTTACCTAGGGATCTGCATGGGCGGCTTCTTGGCCGAACCGGGCCATTTCAATGTGTTCCGGGGTCGAGTCGACGAGTATTACTCCTCCCGCGGGGCGTCGGTCACCACCGCGGATCCTGCCGTGATCCCGGTGATCTGGCGCGGTACGAGGCGCTCGATGTATTTCCAGGACGGCGGTTACATGGTTCCTCGACGCAAATCCACCGGGATCACTGTGCTGGCGCGATACACCAACGGAGCGATCGCGGCGCTGGTCGCTCCTTACGGCCGTGGCAGGGTCGGGTTGTGCGGTCCGCATCCCGAAGCTCCGCCGGAGTGGTACCGAGAGGCGAACCTCAGTTATGGCGAGTCGACCCAAGACCTCGGTGACGACCTCATCGACACCCTCATGGCCCCCTGAGTTGCGCCGTCGAACTCCGCGGCGGCTGGTGCTGGCGTCGCTCGTGATGATCACCGGGATGCTCGCCTCGTGCACCGGCACCCTGCCGTCAGCGGATCCGGCCAGATATGACGCAGGTTTGTGGCCGCAGCGTCCGGTGGTCGAGTTGTCCTTCGACGTGGCGCCGGACCTGCGCACCGTGACCGGCCGGGAGTCGGTGGTCTTCACCCCGGACATGCGAGCGTGCGAACTGGTGTTCCGGGCCTGGCCGAATAACCCGACCATAGCCAAGGCCGGCTCCTCACTCACCGTCACCGACACCAGCGTTGCCGGTCGCCCGGTCACCAGCCAGGTGATTGCCGCCGGCGCCGCACCCGACGCTCCGGGCACCCTCATCGAGATATCACTGGCCGAATGCCTCGATCCAGGCGAGTCGGTGCGGGCCGAGCTCGGGTTCCGGTTGGTTCTCGGCGCGGACGCCGACGAGCGGGTCGGTCACTCCCCCGGCACCCAAACGGCCTGGTTCGGCTCCGGGTTCCCACTGCTGGCCTGGGTGCGAGGCAGTGGTTGGGCCCGCGACCCGGCGGTCCCGATGTACGGCGAGACGGCCACCAGCGAGGACTTCATGCTCGCCGCTCTGGTGGTGACCGCGCCAACGGGTTACCAGGTGATCGGCACCGGGGTCGGGGCCGGTGAGACCGCCGGACCTGCCGCCGGCTCGACCACTCATCGGTTCACCGCTGCGGCGGTCCGAGACGTCTCCGTCGCAGTCGGCCGTTACGACGTCGTCGATAGCGAGGTCGACGGCGTGCGCCTGCACCTGGCCACGCCGCAGGCCGGTACCAGAGCCGATCCGCAGGACTGGGCCGACGAGATCGGTGCGGCGATCACCTCGCTTACCGCGTTGTTCGGACCGTTTCCCTACCCCGAGCTCTGGGTCGCGATCACCCCTGGCCAAAGCGATGGCACCGAGTTCCCCACGGCGCTGCAGTTCGGCGACGTCAGGCCCGGCCAGCTGCGGGCTTTGGTCGCGCATGAGGTCGCCCATCAATGGGTCTACTCCCTGGTCGGCAACAATCAGGCCGAGAACCCCTGGCTCGATGAGTCGCTGGCCACCTTGGGTGAAGGCATCGCCGGCGGCGATGGCAGCGATTACCGCAACCGCGACATCTCGCGGCGCGTCGCCGGCCTCCTGGGGCAACCGATGACCTACTGGGCAGACAACGGCGGCTTCGACCGCTACACCGAGGGCGTCTACAACCAGGGCGCTGCCGTGCTTTTGCAGGCCCGACGCCAGATCGGTGCCGACCGCTTCAATATCGCGCTGCGGTCCTACATTGCGGCGAACGCGCATCAGGTCGCCACTCCGGCTGACTTCGCCCACGCCTTTGCCGACGTGCCACAAGTGCTCGATCTGCTCGGCAGGGCCGGCGCCCTGCCCAACGATCGATAAATTGTGAATCGGCGACACGAAAGGTGTCAAAATAGACTAACTGTTGATTATTCGCTGAGCAACGCTTCAACACTGTGTGCCGACAGATAAGGGCACACATTGAACTCACCGGGCATGTCCGGTCGAACGTACGCTGTAACTAGGTACCGGGCGTCGGACACCTACGTCCATGTCACCGCGGACTACGTATTCGAAAAGCAATCCATGGCTACGTAGTCTACCTGCAGATTTACGTGCAACTACTGATTGCCCGGCACGGCGTCACTCGGCAGTGTATGCATTGCCGAATCGGCATGCCACCGATGAGGCGCTTTTCCCCGGGCACCACCGGGGTTCCATTCCCTAGGAGGATTCGATGTCTGACGCACTGAGCTTTACCGAGATCGACGGGCAGCACGTCGAGCTGCTGCCGGCTCGTACGGTCCTGTCCCTGTTCGCCGCCGGCGGCTGCGGCGGCCGTGGCGGCAACGGCGGCGTGGGTGGCGACGGTGGCACCGGTCGCGGCGGCCTCGGGGTGAACCTTTTGAACATCAACCTGTTCGGAGACCAGACCAACAGCGCAGGTGGCGGCTTCGGCGGCGATGGCGGCAGTGCCAATGGCGGTACTGGCGGCGCCTGCTACAGCTGACAGGTCGCGGCGGTGCCGCTGGTGATGGCGTGCGGCGCCGTTGGCGAGGGAGGGGTGGTCACAGTGCGGCTGCCCCTCCCCTCATCGTGGGTTTCACGCAGTAACGGCATGACTGGATCGTCAATATGCGATTGTTGAGGATTCCGGCGCACTAACGCTGTACTTAAGTCGCACCAGGCGCACGCCAGGTGCTCACCCGAGGCCTGGGGAGCGGTTCCATGATTTACATCTCTACTCACCACCTGGAGGCGCTCCGCACTGTGCTGGCCGGCAAGGTGATCACGCCGGACGACGCTGACTACGACACCGCACGCATACAGTGGAACAACGACATCGATCGTCGTCCGGCCGCGATCGCCCGTTGCGTATCCCCGGCCGACATCGCGGCAGCACTCACCTTCGCCCGAGAGCAATCATTGGAGATCTCGGTGCGCGGCGGTGGCCATGCGTTTTCCGGAGCCGGCGTCTGTGACGGCGGGCTGATGATCGATCTCAGCGCGATGCGCCGCGTCTCAGTCTGTGCCGCCACTGGTGTGGCCAAGGTGGGAGGCGGCGCCACCGTGGCGGAGCTGGACGCGGCAACCCAGACCCATGGCCTGGCGGTGCCCGCCGGAGTGATCAGCCACACCGGGATCGGTGGTTTGACACTCGGTGGCGGTATCGGATGGTTGACCCACAAGTCCGGGCTGAGCGTCGACAACCTGGTATCGGTCGACGTCGTGCTCGCCGACGGCAGCTACGTGCATGCGTCAGCCGACGAGCACGCCGACCTGTTCTGGGCGGTCCGCGGCGGCGGCGGCAACTTCGGCGTCGTCACGACGTTCGAGTTCCAGCTGCAGCCGGTCGGGCCAGAAGTGCACCTGGGGCTGTTTTTCTGGGGAATGGACGACGGCGAGCAGGTGCTGCGTCTCGCGCGCGACCTCGTGCCGGCCCTTCCCCACGACGCCGGCGCCCAGATCGCGATCGGGCTCAACGCTCCTCCGGCAGCGTTCGTGCCCCAGCAGCACCACTTCGTCCCGGGCTACCTGCTGATCGTGGTCGGATTCTCCTCCGCGGAGGAACATGCTGAGCTCGTCGCACCGATTCGGGAGACGCTACCGCCGCTGTTCGAGTTGGTCACTCCGATCCCGTACGTCGCGTTGCAACGGACACTCGACGAGACCGCTCCATGGGGACTCCTCGGCTATCAAGAAGTGATCTACCTCGACGAGCTCACCGACGACGCGATTGCGGTGATCGTCGAGCGGATGCCTGCCAAAAGTTCGCCGATGAGCTTATGCGTGGTGTACCGGCTGGATGGCGCATATTCGGCGATCGGCGATGACGAGACCGCCTTCGGCGGTGGGCGAGCACCGCGCTACGTCGTCAACATCGCCGGAATGGGCCCGACGCCCGAGCTGCTGAGCGCCGACCGGGTGTGGGTACGGTCGGTATGGAATGCACTGCGGCCATTCGCCCAACACTCGGGCGGTTACGTGAACTCCATGACCGACGACGACGAGAGCCGGGTGCGCGCGTCCTACGGGCCGGCCAAGTACGAGCGGTTGGCCCGGATCAAGGCCAGGTACGACCCGGACAACACCTTCCACCTCAACGCCAACATCAAACCCGCCTGAGTCATCCCCATTGCGAACTGACCAAGCCGGTCGCCGGCGAGGGCCAGACCACCCCAGACGCTATCGTCATCGCCGTGAGTCCCGCACCGGCCGCGCCGACCCCCGCACCGATCGGTGCGCTGGGAGTACCCGACACCGCACGTGCCTTCCTGTTCGACCTGGACGGCGTGCTTACCCAGACAGCCAAGCAGCATGCAGCGGCCTGGAAGCTGATGTTCGACGACTTCCTGACGCAGCGAGCGCAGGACACCGGCGAGACCCTGGTGCCGTTTGACTCCGGCACCGATTACGACACCTATGTCGACGGCAAACCGCGATTGGCCGGCACCGAATCCTTCCTCGCGTCCCGGCGGATCGAGCTGCCCGCGGGGACGCCCGACGACCCGCCTGGGGCGCCGACCCTGCATGGCCTGTCCAACCGCAAGAATGCCCTGGTGTTGGAACTCATCAACGCTGAAGGGGTCACTGTCTATCCGGGTTCGGTGCGTTATGTGCAGGTGGCGCGCAGTGCGGGGTTGCCCTGCGCGGTGGTGACCTCCAGCGCTAACGCTGAACAGGTGCTCACCTCAACGGGACTGTCCGAGCTGTTTGATGCGCGTGTCGACGGGGTGGTCGCCGCCCGCGAGGGGCTGGCCGGCAAGCCGGCACCGGACACCTTCCTGGCCGGTGCTCGGTTGCTCGGCGTGCCACCGGCGGCGGCTGTGGTCTTCGAGGACGCGCTGGCCGGCGTCGCGGCCGGCCAGGCCGGGCACTTCGGATACGTCATCGGGGTAGATCGAGTCGGTCAGGCCGATGCGTTACGAACGCACGGTGCCGACGTCGTCGTCAGCGATCTCGCTGAGCTGCTGGACCGGCCGTGATCGATCAGCAACGGTTTGCCGTCGAGCCGTGGGCGGTGCGCGAATGCGGGTTACACCTCGCTGCGATGGGCCAGACGGAATCGGTCTTTGCCCTGGCCAACGGGCACATCGGGCTGCGAGGCAACCTTGACGAGGGCGATCCGCACGCGCTGCCTGGCAGTTACCTCAACTCCTTCTACGAGCTGCGGCCGCTGCCCTATGCCGAGGGCGGCTACGGTTACCCCGAGTCCGGCCAGACGATCATCAACGTGACCAACGGCAAGTTGATCCGGCTGTTGGTCGACGACGAGCCGTTGGATGTG
>DASQVB010000294.1:0-5425 GCA_035640975.1 Pseudonocardiaceae bacterium | reverse complement strand
GCTGATGACTCCAGGCTTGGCGTTCTTCTACGGCGGCATGGTCCGCTCCAAGAGCGTCTTGAATATGATGATGATGAGCCTGTCTGCGATGGGCGTGGTGAGCATTCTCTGGGTGCTTTACGGCTACTCGATGGCGTTCGGAAACGACATCGGCCTCGGTTTGCTCGGCAATCCGGGGGAGTACGCCGGATTGAATGGTCTCTTCGGCGGTACGTACCTCGCCAGCGACGGCTCCCCGATGTCGATCCCGCTGGTGGGCACCATCCCATCGACGGTGTTCGTCGCGTTCCAGGCGATGTTCGCGATCATCACAGTAGCCCTGATCTCGGGTTCGGTATCCGACCGGATGCGTTTCGTGCCGTGGCTGGTATTCGCCGCGTTGTGGGCGACGGTGGTGTACTTCCCGGTTGCGCACTGGGTGTTCTCCTTCGATGAGGTCACTGCGCCGGTTGGTGGCTGGATCGCCAACGACCTCGCAGCGATCGACTTCGCCGGTGGGACGGCGGTGCACATCAATGCGGGCGCCGCGGGCCTGGCGTTGTGTCTGGTGCTCGGCAGGCGCCGCGGCTGGCCGCGAGAGGCCATGCGCCCGCACAACCTGCCCTTCGTGATGCTCGGTGCGGGGCTGCTGTGGTTCGGATGGTTCGGCTTCAACGCCGGATCGGCCGTCGCCGCAAACGGCATCGCCGGTCTCGCCTTCGTCAACACCATGGTGGCCACCGCCGCGGCGATGCTGGGCTGGCTGCTGGTCGAGCGGGTCCGTGACGGGCGACCCACCAGCCTCGGTGCTGCCTCCGGCGTGGTGGCTGGTCTGGTCGCCATCACCCCGGCTTGCTCGTCGGTTTCCCCGGTCGGGGCGATCGTGGTGGGAGTGATCGCCGGCGCGGTGTGCGCGCTTGCCGTCAGCATCAAGTTCCGGTTCGGTTTCGACGACTCGCTTGACGTGGTTGCTGTGCACCTCATCGGCGGTCTGGTGGGCACATTGTTGATCGGCTTCCTGGCCACCTCCGTGGCCCCCGCTGGGGTGGACGGCTTGTTCTACGGTGGAGGTGCCGACCAACTGTGGCGGCAGGCTGTGGCGGCGGCTGCTGTCCTGACCTACTCGTTCCTCGCGACCTTGATCATCGCAATGGTGCTGAAGTTCACCATCGGTCTGCGCCTGGGCAACGATGCTGAGCAGGCCGGTATCGACGAGACCGAGCATGCCGAGGCCGGTTACGAGCTCAGCTCCATCTTCACTGGCAGCGGAAACAGCCGGGTCACGCAGGCAGTCGCCCCCAGTAAGATCCCGGCCTCGACCGGTCAGGAAGGGTAAGGGCGATGAAGCTGGTAACCGCGATTGTCAAGCCGTTCACGCTGGAGGACGTCAAGGGTGCTCTAGAACAGATCGGGGTACTCGGGATGACGGTCAGTGAAGTGCAGGGCTACGGCCGGCAGAAAGGGCACACCGAGGTCTACCGGGGCGCGGAGTATTCCGTGGACTTCGTGCCCAAGATCCGCGTCGAGGTCGTGGTGGACGACATGCAGGTGGACAAGACTCTTGACGTGCTGGTCGAATCAGCCCGAACCGGCAAGATCGGGGACGGGAAGGTGTGGGTCACACCAGTGGAGACCGTGATCCGGGTTCGAACCGGGGAACGAGGTGTGGACGCGCTGTGATTCCCGGGAGCGACTGAGGCCCGTGGGAAGCCAGCGCAGAGCCTGATATCTGGCGGGCACCGGTGCACGTCGCCGGTGCCCGCCAAGTTCTCCCCAGGTAATCGGGCAGGTAATTAACACCGCGGCTGGCTCGTACGCGGGCCCGTTTACCCCACTGAAACGTGGCGTTTCAGCAAGCGAAACACACTTCGCGAAGCCTCAACAGCGAGGTCGGGGCGCAATTGAGGTACGAGGTACAGCACGCCCGACTCGTACGACTTCCCGCCGCTGGGCGGCGGGTGACCCAGGTACGGAAAGGGCGAGCGCAATGACGCTGTCTGGGGCCCTGCCTCATGCCGGTGATCCGGACACCTCCGCGGATGACCTGGTTCGGGCACGTGCTGCACTGCTCGGTGCGAACCCGCGGCAGCGCCAGCTGCCGGCGCAAGCATTACGGGCTGCGCTGGTGGACCTCCACGAGTTGTGGTTGACCTCCCGATGCACGTCACTGGGCTTCGGTCGCGGTACCGCGCTGGTCGCGGTCGGTGCACTGGGCCGCCGCGAGCTGGTTCCGTATTCCGACCTGGACCTGTTGCTGCTGCACGACGGCAAGCGCAATGTGAGCGCGCTCGCCGACTCGCTGTGGTATCCGCTGTGGGATGCCCGCATCGACCTTGATCACAGCGTACGAACCGTCGGCCAGGCCGTGCAGGTGGCCGCCACCGACCTGCGCGCCGCACTGGGATTGCTGGATGCCCGCCTGATCGTCGGGGACGATGCGCTGTTCACCACCATGGACACCGCCGTGCGGCGGGCCTGGCGCACCGGCATCCGCCCCAGAATCGAAGAACTTGCCGAGTCGGCGCAGCAACGCTGGCTGCGCAGCGGGGACATCGCACACCGGGTGGAACCGGACCTCAAGAACGGTCATGGCGGGCTGCGAGACGTGCAGTTGCTCGACGCCTTATCCGCAGGTCAACTCCTGGATCGGGTCGGACCCGAGGTGCGCGCCGCGCGCGATCTTCTCCTGGACGTGCGCACCGAGCTGCACCGGCTCGCGGGCCGAAGTCGCGACGTGCTGCGGGCCCAAGACGCCGACGAGGTCGCCACCGCCCTGAGTCTCGGTGACCGGTTCGACTTGGCCAGAGGTCTGTCCGGAGCGGCCCGAACCGTTGTCTATGCGATGGAGGTCGGATTGCGCGGTGCACGCGCCGCGCTACCCCCCCGGGGCCGCGCCCGGCTAACCGGGTTGCGGACCTTGGGGCGCGGACCGGTACGCCGCCCGTTGGACGAGGGAGTGGTGGAGCACGGCGGTGAGGTGGCACTGGCTCGCGACACCCACCCGGCGCGGGATCCGGCACTGGCGTTGCGGGTCGCGGCAACCGCGGCGCGAACCGGTATGCCGGTCGCCACTGGCACCCTCACGACGCTCGCCGACACGGCGCCGGAACTACGTCGACCTTGGCCGCGTCCGGCGTTGGAGGGATTGCTGTCGTTGCTGGGCACCGGCCGGTCGGCGGTAGATGTCATTGAGGCCATGGACCGCAGCGGGCTATGGGGGCGGCTGTTCCCGGAGTGGGGTGCGGTGCGTGATCTGCCGCCGCGGGATCGGGTGCACGTCTGGACGGTGGACCGGCATCTGGTGGAGACCGCGGCCCAGGCGGCGCGGCTGACCACCACGGTCGCCCGTCCGGACCTGCTGCTACTCGGTGCGCTACTGCACGACCTGGGCAAGGGCCGTGGTGGTGACCATTCCCTCGTCGGCGCGGCGCTGGCCGAGCAGATCGGGCACCGGCTCGGATTACCGCCCTCGGACGTTGACATTCTCTGCGCGATGGTGCGCCACCATCTGCTGCTGCCCCATACCGCGACCCGCCGGGATCTCGATGACCCCACGACCATGCGGCGGGTGGTTGACACCCTCGGTGGGGATCGGACCCTACTGGACCTCCTGGTTGCTTTGGCCGAAGCCGACGGCCTGGCCACCGGTCCCGGCGTGTGGACCGACTGGCGCGCTGGGCTGATCTCCGACCTGGCCAAGCGCTGCCGCGCGGTGCTGGCCGGCAAGCCCGTGCCAGGACCGGAGCCGCTCTCCGAGGAGCACCGCGCGCTGGCTGAGCAGTCTGTCGCGAGTGGCTCGCTGCACGTGACGGCGACCGGGACATCGAAAACTGCGGCAGGGCCGGGTGCGGCTACCACGATCACCGTGGTGACTCCTGGCGGGCCTGGCGTGCTTGCGCTGGCCGCGGGAGTCCTCGCGCTGCACTCGCTGCAGGTCCATTCTGCGGACATCCGGATCATCGACCTTCCCGTCGGCGGCTCCGCAGCAGTGGACACCTTCGCTGTCTCGCCGCGTTTCGGGCGCCTGCCCGACGTCGCGCTGCTGCGCCAGGATCTGGTGCGGGCGCTGGACGGCTCACTGCAGTTGACCGATCGGCTGGCTGCCAAGGAGCGTGACTACGGCGAGGCACCAAGGGGCGAAGTCCCAGGATCTGACACAGAATCCGACGCAGGATCCGGCGACGTCCAGACCAAGGTGCTGTGGTTTGACGACGAAGCCACCGCGGCGGTGATCCTGGAGCTGCGCACCACCGACCGGATCGGGTTGCTGTATCGGGTCGCCGCCGCGTTGCAGCGCAGTGCGGTGACTGTGCGCTGGGCTCGGGTCGTCACACTGGGCAGTTCGGTAGTGGACTCCTTCTGCATTACCGGGTCCGACGGACACGGTGCGTTGTCGCCCAAGGCGCGGGAATCGGTGGAACGGGCGGTGCTCAGCGCCGCTTGGTGAGCGTCCAGCTACGATCCGGCCGCATGTACCGAACTCGCGATGAGGCCGTCCCGGTCAACCCGCCGTTCGAGATCGTGTTGCGAGGCTTCGACCGTCAGCAGGTCATTGATCACGTCGAAGCTCTCAAGACTCGTGTCGCGACGATCGGGGCCGAACGCGACGCTGCGCTGCAGCGTGCCGCCGACCTCAGCGAGCAATTCGAGAATCTGCGCCACGAAGCGGTCGAGGCGACCGCCCAGGTGGAACGGTTACGCCAGGAAGCGACGGAGGCTGCCAGCCAGGTCGATCGCCTCGAGCGGTCCCCGGTGACCGCAGCGACCGCGCGGATTCAGCGCATGCTGCAGATGGCCGAGGACGAGGCCGCCGAACTGCAGATAAGTGCCGAGCAGGAAACCACCTCGCTGCGCGAGAGCGTCCGCGCCGAGGCCGATGCACTGCTGCGCGAGACCACCCAGCGGTGCAAGCGCCTAGAGGCGGAATCAGAACGCCTGCGTCACACCGCAGAGGCCGAATCCACAGCCCGCTGCCAGCAGGCGGAGCTGGATGCCGAACGTTACGCCTCGGGTGCCGAACAGCGATCCGAACACAACCTCGCTCGGCGCCGCGCCGAGACGGAAGCGTGGATCAGCGATTACCAGACCCGAAGTGTCGCCGCACTGCACTTGATCCTGCAGTTGGCGGCACAGCGATTGACCAGCCGGATGGCCGAGGTCGAGAGCCAGTGCACCGCACTGAGGAACCTGCGAGCCGAGATCGCTGATCAGGTGTTCGCGGTACACCGCTTGATGGTGGAGGCGGTCGGCCTGGTCGACCAGCCCACCGCAGCCGAGGAGACCGAGCACGCCGAACCTATGGCCTTTGTAGAGACTGCAGATCAACCCACAGCAAGGTTCGGATTGCATCCGTAGGTAGTACTACCCAGTAGGTAGTTCTACGCAGTCGCGATCGCGGGGATTTACGCTAGCCGGCGGTGCCCGCCATCACCAGGCTGGTCGGGTG
>DASQVB010000293.1:0-4214 GCA_035640975.1 Pseudonocardiaceae bacterium | reverse complement strand
AACTGCATCGTGTCATAGATCGCCGTCATCGCCGTGAACGACCCGCCCGGTGAGTTGATGTACATGGTGATGTCGCGGTCCGGGTCGGTCGACTCCAGCACCAGCAACTGCGCCATGGTGTCGTTGGCCGAAGTGTTGTTGATCTGCTCCCCGAGGAAGATGATCCGCTCCTCGAACAGCTTGTTATAGGGGTTGGACTCCTTGACCCCGTAGCTGGTGCGCTCGATGAACGAGGGCAGCACGTATCGAGACTGTGGCATACGACTGTGGGAGATCTGATCGTGAGGCATGCGATCGTAGGGCACAGCGCCTCCGGGCAGGTGGTTCATGAGGGCTCCTCGAACTCAGCGGTCCGCGTCGGGCAGCGAATTGGCGCGGGTCAGGACTTGGTCGACGAAGCCGTACTCACGGGCCTCTTCCGCGGTGAACCAGCGGTCGCGGTCGGAGTCGGCGATGATCCGCTCGACCGGCTGGCCGGTCTGCTCGGCGATAAGTTCTGCCATCTCACGCTTGTGCTTGATCAGCATGTCGGCCTGGATCGCGATGTCCGCCGCGGTTCCGGCGACACCCGCTGACGGCTGGTGCATGAGGATCCGGGCGTGCGGAAGGGCATAGCGCTTGCCACGGGTGCCCGCAGACAGCAGGAACTGCCCCATCGAGGCCGCCAGACCCATCGCGTAGGTCGCCACGTCTGGCTCGATCAACTGCATGGTGTCGTAGATGGCCATGCCAGCAGTGACCGATCCACCCGGTGAGTTGATGTAGAGCCGGATGTCCTGGTCGGCATCCTCCGCGGACAGCAGCAACAGCTGAGCGCAGATCTGGTTGGCGATGTTCTCCTCGACCTGGGAGCCGAGCACGATGATGCGCTCGCGAAGCAGCCGCTCATACACCGAGTCAGTGAGGTTGAGGCCTGCCGAGGCGGTCCGCATCGCGGGGGCGTCCCGCAGCGGCACGGCCGAGGCGATGTGGTCCGAGGTCACGTATGCCTGCCTTCTGTCACTAGGTCCGGTAGGGGTTGAGGGTCCGGCGCAGTCACCGAACACGACACTGCCGACCCTAACGAAGGCGGACGGCGGCTAAGTCCTGACGCGCCCTCCGTTCGCTCAGAGCGTCACGCCGGGTTGCCGTCCGCTTCCTCCGAGCTGGATGATCCAGCCGACTCGGCTCGCTGCGGCGTAGCCGAACTGACCAGTGCCTCAATGTCGATGGTGTTGCCGGCAGCGTCGGTGACAGTGGCCTGGTGAACTATCGTGGCCAGCGCCTTACCGCGGCGTACGTCGGCGTACATGCCGCCCAATTCGCCGGCTTCCTGGATTTGCTTGACGTACTCGTTCGGGCTGACGCCGTGGCGCTGCGCCTGATAAATGATGCGCTCGCTGAGCTCTTCGTCGGTGACCGACAGCTCCTCTACGTCGGCGATAGCGTCGAGCAGCAAGCGGGCCTTCACCGCCTGCTGCGCGGCGTTGCGCAGATCGGTCTCGAATTCTTCGGCGGTGTGGCCCTCACGCTCCAGCCACTGGCTCAGACGCTGCTCGTCGTGGTCGAAGGCGTGCAAGGCGTCGTGCTTGCGCGACTGCAGCTCGGCGTTGACGATCGAGTCCGGCAGCGGCACCTCAGTGGTATCCAGCAGGGCCTGGAGCACCTTGTCCCGGGCCTGCGCGCCCTGCTGCATCGCCTTGACCCGACCGAGCCGTTCGCGCAGGTCCGCACGGAGCTCGTCGATGGTGTCGAACTCACTGGCGAGTTGAGCGAACTCGTCGTCGGCCGCGGGCAGCTCGCGCTCTTTGACCGCCTGGACCGTGGCCGTCACTTCGGCCTGCTGCCCAACATGTGGTCCGGCGACGAGGGTGGTGGTGAAGGCACGATCCTCGCCCGCCGATGCTCCAATCAGCGCATCGTCGATGCCTTCGATGAGCTGACCGGAACCGATCTGGTACGACAGGCCGGTGGTCGCCAGCTCCTCGACCTCCTCCCCGTCGATGGTGGCCGACAGGTCAAGCGACACGAAGTCGTCCTGCTGTGCTGGACGTTCGACTCCGGTCAGGGTGCCGAAGCGCGAACGCAGCCCGTCGAGTTGCTCGGCGATCTCAGCGTCAGTCACCTCAACGTCGTCGACGGACACCGCAATCTCACCGAAGGCGGGCATCTTGATCTCTGGCCGAACGTCGACCTCGGCGGTGAACACCAGGTGGTCGCCGTCCTCGATCTTCGTCACCTCAAGCTCCGGACGGCCCAGCGGGTGAACCTGACCGGAGGTGACCAGCTCGACATACTTCGCGGGTACTGCCTCGCTGACCACCTCGTCGAGTACCGCACCGCGACCCAGCCGCTGCTCCAAGATCCGGGCCGGCGCCTTGCCGGGGCGGAATCCGGGGATGCGAACCTGCTGGGCGATCTTCTTGTAAGCGCGGTCGAAATCAGGCTTGAGTTCGTCGAACGGCACCTCAACGTTGATCTTGACGCGCGTCGGACTGAGCTGTTCGACGGTGCTCTTCACGGAGTGCTCCTAGGGACAGACGAGAACGCACCCGGCTGCGCCACGGCCACCGGGCAGTGAGGTATGTCCCGAGTCTAGGCGAGCACTCCGGTCCGGCTGATGGGGGCGCTACCTCACGTATTGCGGTGTTCCGGGTCCGCGCTCATCGGTACCCGGTGGTGTCGGCCGGCTTGCCAGCGCGTTGAACTTCGACGATATAGCGCCAGGCGTCGGGCCGACTGCCGTCAAGATCGGTGAAGCCGTACACCTGGGCGAGGTAGCCGCTCGACAGCGACTTCCCGTTCCAGCGGGCCAGGTCGGGATCTGCGGCAAGGGCGGCGACCGCGCGGCCCACATAGTGCGGCGATTCGGAGATGCCGAAGTGAGGTTCCTTCGCGGTGGCATCGCGCCAGTTGCCTTCGGTAACCCCAAAACCCTCCAACATCATCTCCGACCGCAGCCAGCCCGGTGTCAGAGAGAGTGCAGTGGCGCCATGCGGGCCAAGCTCATCAGCCTGGACGAGGGCCAAGCGAATGGCGGAGACTTTGGCGAGGTCGTAGTACAGCCCGACCGTGCCGCGATAGTTGGTGTTGTACTCGGCTGTGCCGTCGGTGATCTCCACGACTAGCCCGCCTGGCCTCCTGATCAGCAGCGGCAGCGCGCAGTGGCTGGTTATGATGTGCGTATCGATCGCTAACCGCAGCAGCCGCAATCCCTTGTCCAGGGAGTGTTCCCACACGGGCTTGTTCCACTCGGCGAGCAGATCGCCGCCCCAAACGTCGTTGACCAGCACGTCGAGCCGACCCTGTTCGCGGTCGATCCGCTCCACCAGTGTCCGCACCTGCGCCGGTTCCAGGTGATCCACCTGGACCGCGATGCCCTCGCCTCCGGCCTGAGTGACAAGCTCAGCGGTCTCCTCGATCGTCTCCGGACGGTCCATCTCCGAACGCTGCTCCCGCGTGGTGCGTCCGGTCGCGTAGACCGTTGCTCCCGCCGCGCCCAGTTGTACCGCGATCCCTCGCCCCGCCCCGCGGGTGGCACCCGCGACCAGTGCAACCTTGCCATTCAGCGCTCTGCCCATCTTCGCTGTGCCTCCGTCCAAGCAGCCACCACCGAGTCCCGCCATCGGGTGGGACTGCCATCGAGCTTTGCGCAGAGCACCGACAATTCGTCCGCTCCTGAGAACCGTGACCTGCATCGTCGGGCGATGCCGTAAGCGGCGTCCGTCCCGAGCCACAAATCCAGTTCCTTCATGCGGTGCTGTGCAACGGCACTGAGCAGCAGAACGTGAGGGACGGCTGGCCGAAACGTCGCCAATCTGATACAGCTTCCGGTGCCTCGACAAGATCGCAAGGGGCTCGAGATCCCGGACGTGAGCGCATCCTCGCCGAAGCAAGAGGACCCGGCTGCCCCACGGGTGCCGACGCACAGTTTGGGGTTGGACACGCGCGTATCGTCCAGGCCGTCGCGCCCGGCACGTTACCTTGGGCATTAGGCACACACTGACCTCGACGCTATGCCGCGAGGCGCTCGACAGCATCGAGTGGGATGACTTGTGAGCGGTCGTTGCTACGTTCCGCCTGCTTGCGGATCTTGGATCGACCTGTCTTGCCTGGTCGGGGTGGCGGGATTTGAACCCACGGCCCCTCGCTCCCAAAGCGAGTGCGCTACCAAACTGCGCCACACCCCGATGCACCGGTTGGTGCAGGGCGCAGCCTACGCGACCACCGGCATC
>DASQVB010000292.1:0-12736 GCA_035640975.1 Pseudonocardiaceae bacterium | reverse complement strand
ACCGGGCCTCCTGGCAGCTACCCGGACCGGACTCACACCGGCAGGCGACGACGAGCTGACGAACACAAGGATCAGCCACTAATTCTCAACCCACAGCCGCTCCTTCCGTTCTGCTGGACGCACTCCAGATCTTGTAGAGGTTGTTCCTCAGATCTTCCTCAAAGTCGGTCATGGACTGCCCGTCCACCCCGGCCGCACCCTTGTTCGCCTTGACCCGCCTGTACGCCTCCCACACCAGCTGCTTGGGTATCTGAACCGACTTATCCTCCGGTTCTGACTTGCTCACGCGCGTCTCCTCCCAGACCGTCGCCTGGTTGCTCGCGGAAACAAACCTGCGGATGAGCCGGCCCCTTCGCTCCACCCCCATTACAGGAGCTTCCGCACTACTACGAGCCGGTCC
This sequence comes from Pseudonocardiaceae bacterium, assembly GCA_035640975.1. Taxonomy (GTDB): domain Bacteria; phylum Actinomycetota; class Actinomycetes; order Mycobacteriales; family Pseudonocardiaceae. Next base: position 12,336 of record DASQVB010000292.1, on the reverse strand, counting down.
GCCAGCGAGTACCGCATCAGTACTCAACGGCTCACGGTTGCTGCCGCTCACCGCTCTTCCTCTCGGCACCCCACCCCACAACGAGGCAGAAACGCCAGTATCAATACTCACCTTCCCACGTTCCATACAGAAGCCGCAGATCAGGCTCGCGCCGCCTACATACCGGACACCACCTGGCCAATAAGCGGGCTCCCACCAGGCTCATCCCGGACCCATGCAATCGCTCCGGTTTTGATGTCATATAAGCCTTTCGGCACTTCATCGGCGGTTCACTTGCGTTCGCCTTCCCGATCCCTTCCTGACGCATCATGTGCGCCTTTTCCCTCAACGCTCACCACAACAGTCGCTAACTAATGCAGCTTGAGGTGGATTGACGCCTCCCCCCCGCAGGGCGGCGCCGGAGGGCCACTACCCCTCCATCATCTGCACAGCACCGCATCAGAAGATCTCCTACAGCAACCCTCCCCTTGCGTTCGTGGCACACCTGCATAAGCCTCGCTGCTCTCTGCCACACTCAGATGCGCGGCGCTGCCGGAAAGTGTCGGATGCCACCGCTAACCTTGAGGTATGCTTGATCACATCGGTATTCAGGTGGCTGACGTCGAGGCGGCGCTGGCCTTCTACCTCCGCACCTTTGCCCCAATCGGGATGCGCGAAGTGATGCGCTTCCCGGACGGCGATGCCTTCGTCGTCGGTCTGTCCGGCCCCGACGGCGTACCCAACTTCTGGCTTGCTCCAGCCACCGGCTCCGAGGGCCGGGAACTGCACTTGGCCTTCAGCGCCGCCGACCGCCATGCGGTAGACGCCGTCTATGACGCCGCTGTGGCAGCGGGCGCAGAGGTTCTGCACGCCCCACGTGAGTGGCCCGAGTACCACCCGGGCTACTACGGCGTGTTCCTGCGCGATCTCGACGGCCACAACGTGGAAGCCGTGCATCACGGTTATTAGTGAGCCGATTCAGATGATTCAGACCCGGGGTCGTCGCCGACGAACCCCAACCGCCGGTTCATGCCGATGGCGGCTGCGTTGCAAGGGTGATGGAAGGCCCGGAGCCACCGCATGCCGCAGGAACGGGCAAAACCGATGGCCAGGAGCTTCATGGCCGGGGAGATTCCTTGACCACAGTGGCTTGGTAGGACGCCGGTCATCTCGCTGAATGCGTAGCCCTCGGCGTGCCAGAGCACGCCGACACTCGGCTGTGTCACCGAGGTCGGCCATGGTGGGAAGTCGATCCCAGACTGCTGGCACCTCCGCAGGTACGGCGAGAAGTCGGCATCGTCGAACGCCTCCAGATCGAGCTGGAGCCGTACCACTCCACGGCCCGCGAACACATTCTCCTCTCGAACCGACTCGAACGAGATGGCACCAAGCGAAGTGCTGCACGTTGTAGGCTCTGCCCAGATAGTGGCCGACCGGAGGTATGCCCCTTGCGGGACATCCGCGCGCTGCCCAAAGCCCACTTGCACCTGCATCTCACCGGCTCGATGCGCCTGGGCACACTGCACGAGTTCGCCGCTGCCTACCGGATCGCACTTCCCCCGGCGCTAGGGAGTACGTCAGTCAGCTGGGTCGGTACCGACCGGAACTGGTCGGTGTTCCAGGCCCGCTATGACGCCGCCCGCAACGCCATCCGTTCGGTGGAGGACCTGCACCGGGTGGTCCGCGAGACAGCCGAGGATGACGCTGCGGATGGGTCGGGCTGGCTGGAGCTGCAGGTGGACCCCACCTCGTACGCTGCCCGGTTCGGCGGGTTCGACGGTGTGGTCGAGGTGCTGCTGCAAGCCTGTCGAGACGCCGCGGCAGCCACTGGCGTGGGCATCGGTCTGATCGTCGCTACCAGCTGGGCCCGGTCCGGCGAGCATGCCAGCGCACTGGCGCGGCTGGCGGCCCGGTATGCCGGCAGCGGGGTGATGGGGTTCGGCATCTCCGGGGATGAACGCTGCGGGCTTCCGGCAGACTTCGTGGCCGCGTGCAGGATCGCCGCCACCGCCGGTCTGATCCGCACCCCGCACGCCGGGTACTACACCGGCCCCGAGCATGTGCGCGAGTGCGTGGACGTGTTGGGGGCAACCCGGATCGGGCATGGCATCACCGCGGTCCAGGATCGTCGTCTGCTCGATCAGCTGGCTGCACAAGCAGTTGCGTTGGAGATCTGCCCGACCTCTTATGAGCCGATGGGTGTGCTGCCATCCATGCATCAGCTCCCGATCACCGCGCTGCTGGATGCCGGTGTGCCGGTCGCGATTGGTGCCGATGACCCGCTGCTCCTGGGAACACGGCTGGCAGGCCAATATCAGATTCTGCGTGACGTCCTCGGCTTCGGCGATGAGCAACTTGCGGTCCTGGCCCGACACTCGATCGCCGCCTCGGCTGCTTGCACAGAGGTCAAGCGACACCTTCGCACCGGCGTCGACGACTGGCTGGCATAGCACCCGAGAGCGGGAGCAGCACCCTTGAGCGCCGTAATGCCCTCGGTCTATGCAGTCAGCGCCGAAGGTGGCTGCTCGGGCATGGAACAGCGCGCGGCGAGCACATCCAGCGGTAGTTCAAGCGCGGCGCCCAACGCCACGACGGTGAAGAAAGCTGGAGTCGGGATGCGGCCAGATTCAATCTTGCGCAGCGTCTCGACTGACACTCCGGACGCAGCGGCGACGTCGACCATGCTGCGTCCAGCCCGCGCCTCACGCAGTGCCGCACCCAGCCGTTGACCCCGCTCGCGGTCTGCCATCGTCAGCGGACACCTCACCATAACCGCGATAGTAATACCGGTATTATTATCCCCTTCGAACGAGAGTTTGGAGCATGATCGAGTTGAAGAGTAGCGGCGAGATCGAAGCGCTGGGTGAAGCCGGCCGGGTCGTCGCCGCGGCGCTGGCAGCGGTGCGCGACCACGCATCAGTGGGTGTGCGACTCGACGAACTGGACGACGTCGCCCGCTCGGTCATCGTGGGCGCCGGCGCCCGCCCGTCGTTCTTGGATTACCACCCCAGCTGGGCACCCACCCCATTTCCCCGGCGTCATCTGCACCAGCGTCAACGACGCCGTCGTCCACGGCATCCCTAACCGTCGACGCCTCGTCGAAGGCGACCTGGTGAGCATCGACTGCGGCGCCCACCTCCACGGGTGGTGCGGTGACGCCGCAGTCAGCTTCATCGTGGGCGACAAGAACCCCGACGAGACTGACGTCAGGCTCATTGAGGCAACCAGCGAGGCGCTGGCCGCCGGGATCACCGCAGCCCGGCCGGCGCCAGACTGGGTGACATCTCACACGCCATCGGCGCACTCGCCCGCGAACGCGGTTACGGATTGATGCGCGATCACGGCGGCCACGGCGTGGGACGCGCCATGCACGAGGAGCCGTTCGTCCCCAACGAGGGCCGTGCCGGCCGTGGGCTGAAGTTGGTGCCCGGTCTGGTCCTGGCCCTGGAGCCCATGCTCATCGCCAGCGGTCGCGACGCCTACCGCCGCGACCCCGATGGCTGGACGCTGTGCACCGCCGATGGAAGTCGCGCTGCCCACGCCGAGCACACCATCGCTATCACCGACGGCGACGCCACCATTCTTACCGCACCCTAAGCACGCAGGTCGTCGACGGGCTGGCTCAGCTCACCGCTGGGCAGCGGGTTCCCTCCTTAGGAAGATCAAGATCACTGAGGTAGGAGATCCCGGCACTATCGACACAGCCGATGCCCTGCAGGAAGGCGGTGTGTTGCGTCCCGTCGAAGGTCAACAAGCGCGCTTTTAGGTCCTGGGCGAGGTTGACACCGGCCTGGTAGGGGGTGGCGGGATCCTGCGTCGTGGAGATCACCATGACGGTGGGCAACCCATTGGCCTGAGGCTCGTGTGGCCCGCCGGTGGCAGGCACCGGCCAGAATGCGCAAGCGTCAAGAGCCGGAGAAGGTGGTTGTCCGGTGTCAAGGAATGGCGCGAGTTTCCGGTACTGGGCGTCGATATCCCGCGCCACGTTCGGGTCTTTGACGGCCGGATTGTCAACGCACAGGACGGCCTGGAAGGAATCCATCTGGGTGGAGTAAGTACCGTCGGCGGAACGCCCGTTGTAGAGGTCGGACAGGCGCATCAGGATGTCCCCGCTGCCCTGCGTAAGCCCTTGCAGACCGCGATTCAGCGGCGTCCACAGCTGGGGGACGTACAGCGCCTGGACGGTGCCGATCGTGGCGTCGGTGTACGACAGTTTGCGCCCGTCGGACACGCTCACCGGGTTATCGATCAGCGGCCGGAGCATAGCCTGGAACTTGGTCACAGCCTGGCTTCTGTCCTGCCCCAAAGCGCAGTCCGGCTGACCTGAACACCACGCCGCGAATGCGTCGAAAGCTTGCTGGAATCCACGACCTTGGTCGAGGAGCTGGGCGACCTGATCCTGGGCTGGGTCCAGCGCACCGTCGAGGATCATCGCGCGAACATTGCCGGGAAAGGTCTCAGCGTAACTGGTACCGATGCGGGTGCCGTAGGAGTAGCCGAGGTAGGTCAGCTTGGCGTCACCCAGAGCCGAGCGCATGACATCCAGGTCGCGAGCCACCTCACGAGTGCCAACATGCGCGAGCACATCGATCCCGGTACGGCTGACGCACCCGGCGCTAATGGCTTTGGCCTGGTTTTCCGTTCGTTCCACACCGGCTGGTGAGGTGTCGACATTGAGATTCATCAGGCGTTCGGCGTCGCGTTCTTCCGCAGTCCGGCATTGAACCTTGGGTTCACTGGCGCCGACACCGCGTGGATCGAAGCCCACAAAATCGAACCGTCGTCCCAATTCAGTGTTCGCGACATCGCCGGCCTTACCGGCTGCCGCGCTCATCCCAGAGCCGCCAGGGCCACCCGGATTCATCACCAAGGAACCGATGCGCTGCGCCGGGTCTGATGCCGGTCGCCGGAGCAGGCCGACCTTGATGACCTTGTCGTCGGGTTTGGCGTAGTCCAGAGGGACCTCGAGGTGAGTGCACTGCAAACCAGGGTCCGCATAGGCCTCATGGTCCCGTTGACTGGTGGCGAAGGGGACGCAGCTGCCCCAGGACAAGTCCTGGCCATAGAAGCGTTCCAGGCCAGCGGGAACCACACCGGCAGGTGCACGCTGGGCGGTGTTGCCGGTGACCGCCCCGCACGCCAGCGTGAGGGACGCCACCGCTGCAAGGGCCAGCCCAACGGGCAACGCATGCGCACGTCTCATCCCAGCATCTTCCCCCTAAGCTCAGGTGTAGTCGCCCAGTGTAGCCATCCTGTGCGATCAGTCACGCCTACGTTGCAGAGTCTTTACCGAGCGCTTCCGAACAGATCCAGCAGGCTTTCTTTGATACCTGGCCTGCCGGCGGCGACGAGCGTGAACGCAGCCTCCCGAACCAGCCGCTGGGCGTGCCGGTCCGCAAGGAGCCCGGAACTGCCCGTCGCCACCATGAGTGCACCGGCGCAGCGGTAGGCGAGCGCGGACGCAGCGGCACGAGCTGTGAGCAGCGTCGCTGGTTCGGACAGTCCCCTGTCGAGACGGTCGCGGATGGTGTCCCGCTCTACCTCAAGCAACTCCGCCAGCTCGGGACGCCCTGCCTCGCCGATCATCCGGATGCACCGCCCAGCGACTCCCATTGCGAGGCTGCCGTTGCTCCGCAAGGCAATGTGCGTCCTGGCGAGGAAGTCGGAATGCAAAACCTCGGCGGTGACCTTCTCCGCCGGAAGAAAGTGATCCTCGAAGCGCAGCCGGACAGTGTTGCTGGCCGCAGCGGCGACCAAGTGCAGTTCCTCGACGGTGATGCCACCGCCGGCTTCGGCGCTGACAAGTCCGCTGACGATGGCGCCTTGTGGCCCTCCGGCGAGGTCGCGTGCCGAGACCAGCAGCATGTCGATGATTCCCCAGCCCGTCACGAAGGGAGCGTCGCCGCTGATCAGCCAACCGCCGGCGGTGGCCGTCGCCCATAACCGCGGAGGCCGTGGGATCGCGCCGGCGTACGCCACCCCGCCGCGCAGGGTGCCCCGGACCGCAGCGTCGAGGTACTTTTCGCGTAGTTCCACGTTCGTTGTGCCGGCCAGTGCCCGCACCAGCCCGTGGTGCTGGATCCAGGTGAACGTGGTGGTGAGGCAGCCCCCTGCCAGGGTCTCGAAAATGCCGTTCAACGACGTGTTTTCTGCCTGGCCGGCCAGGCCATAGAAACCCTGCTCGGCCAACAGGTCGAAATGGCTACCCGGAATGACTCCCCCAGCGTCGACATCAAGAGCCCTGGGAAACAGCACTTCCTCCGCTATCGTGTAGGCCCGCTGCAGCATGCTGGTCACGCGGATGAAGTTACCGTCGACCGGTGCGGGTTCTCGTGCGTCGGCAGCCGGTTGCCTGCTAGCAGGCCCCTCGACGGCAGCGATACCCGCGTCCGCCCTAGCATCGGCACGTGGCACTTGACGGAGGGCAGCTCCTGACTCGCGCGCACCGCCCAGCAGGTGAGCTGACCCGGCGCGATGTGGCCCGCGTGCTGCTCAGCCTGCCCGCGGTGGAGGCTCTGCAAGCACTGCCGACGCTGCGCCGGGAGCTGCTTGCGGCGCGCAACCCGCTGTCGGCGGTGTTCTGGGAATCCGCCGAGACGGTCCTCAGCCGGATCGCGCAAGGCGAGGCCACCGTCGGCGAAGTACATGGCTGGCTCGAGGCGACCGGGACCGAACCAACTGCGATCATCGGGCTGCACGTGTGGGAGGACGAACCGGCCCGCACGCGGCTTGCCGAGGAACTGCATGCCCAACTCGTCAGGCACCTCGAGGAGCGACTCGCTGCCGGGGATATCGACCCGGACCGGCTGCTCGCCGGTGACCCGGCAGCGACCCAAGAATACCGGGAACTGCAGGAACGCTGGATGACCTCGCCGTCGCCCGACGGTCGCGTGCCGATGACCGAACTGCTCGACGAAGCAGACGAAGACTTCATCGCAGAGTGGGACGCTGCTGAGGAAGCCGCCTCCGACGAGCTGCGGGAACTCCTCGCCGAGGTCGGCGAACGGCCCCGCCCGGACACTGCGCTCAAGACCGCCTGCCAGGAGTTGCGCAACGCTCTGCAACGTGGCGGAAGAACCGCCGATCTGCTCGCCGCCAGCGGTGGGGTCGATCCGAACAACCTGCCACCCGATGACGCCGAACTGTGGCTGCGTCTCGCCGCGGGTGTCGTCAGTCCGGTGGACGAGCCACCTGAGGACGCTCTGGAAGAGGAGCTTTCGGTAATAGCCCTCGATCACGAGGAATGGCTGGAGGCGGTTGCGGCGCTGGCGCGCGGGGGCCCCGGCACCCCCGCCTCCGCAGAGGACCTCGCCGAATTCGTCGCCAGGCCCGAAGACGACGACATCGAGGTACTTGCCGGGTGGTTCACCACCGTCGTCGACCTGTGGCAGATGCTCGGTGCCGTCGACGATGTCGAGCGGCTCACCCCGCTGGGCTGGTGGGGTATCCCCGAGGCACTGCTGCAGGCATGGCAACCGCGCGAGGGGTGACTGCTACCCAATAACAGCACTGCTCAATAGCGCCACCGGTGCGCGGCCACGACGTCATCCAGTGACCGGTCGGCTGCCCAGGCCGCGTCAGACCGGCGCACTGCGACAAACGCACCGAGGAGTTGCTCGCCGAGCACCGTGGTGAGCCGTTCGCAGCCGGTGAGCGCCGCCTCCTGCGCGGCCGGCGTGGCCGGTAGATGCGTCAGACCGCGGGCCGCCCGGTCGACCTCGCTCCACCCGCCCGGGTCGGTCTGGATCGGCTCTCCGGGGTCGGTGCCGTCGCGCAGCCCCGCGATGCCGGCGGCGATCACCGCGGCTAGCGCCAGGTACGGGTTGGCCGAGGCATCGGAGACCTTGAGTTCGACGTTGGCGTGGTCGGCACCGAGCAGCTCCGAACCGGGGATGTAGCGCAACGGCGCCTCCCTGTTCTCCACACCCCAGAATCGGTAAGCACCGGCGAAGTACCCAGGGCGTAACCGGCTCAGCGACGGCACGCTCGGTGCGGTGATCGCGGCCAGCGCGGGCAGGTCCCGAAGCAGCCCGCCCAACCAGCCTGCCCCGTTCGGGCCGGGGCGCTCGGCAGCACCGGCGCTACCGGCCAGCAGGTTGCGCCCATCACGCCAGACCGATGTGTGCAGGTGCCAGCCATTGCCTATTCCCGCGGCCGTGAACAGCGGCGCGAAGCAGGCCCGCAGGCCGTGCGTTCTCGCCGCGGCATGGATGGTCTGGCGGGCCAGCAGCTGCCGATCAGCGGCGGTGACCGGATCGGACGCGACGATGCTCAGCTCCAGCTGAGCCGCCCCATACTCAGCGTGCAACTGGTTGACCGGCACACTGTTGGCCGCCAGGTCCGCCAGCACAGCCGCGACGAACTCGTGCACTGCCAGCAGGGCATGCGGGCTGTAAGCCGGGCCCTGGTGCGCGAGCCGAAGCTCCGTATCGCACGCACCGCAGTCACCGGCCTGGACGAGCACGAACTCGAGCTCGTAGCCGGCCTTGATCTCCAGTCCCTCGGCGGCGGCGGCCTGAACCTGAGCTTCGAGCACCCCCCGCTGGTCATACGGCCATCGCGAGCCGTCTGCCGCAACCTGGCGCCCCGGCGCCCACGCCAGCGCTGGCTGCCCGGCGAGCTGAGTCAGCCCGCGCAGCTCCGGTACCAACCGGACATCACCAGACGGGCTGGATAGACCCTCGTGGCTGAAGGTGATCACATCGTGGGTGTCGAACACCGCGAACAGCGCGGTGGTCCCCACTCCCTGCTTGGCCACCTGGGGCAGTGAATCGACCGGCACGGTCCGCGAGCGCGGGATTCCGTTGTTGTCCGCCCACGCGATGGTCACCCCGACTACGCCCTGAGCGGCCAGGTCCAAGGCCAGAGCCCCAGCATCGGCCATGCCCGTCCTCCGCCCGCTAGCGCCTCGGTCACCGGTGGCGATCAGGCTAGCGCGGTACCGCAGCGATCAGCGACTATCACCGCGCACCCTTGCGTCGGTCGAGGGCGTGCGGTACTAGCTGGATACGTGACGGTCGTCGCCATGGGCGCGGGAACACATCATGGCCGGCGTTCGTCTGGAACAGTGGAGGCCTGAGAACCGATGTCAGAGTTGACGGGTCAATCCCGCCAGGTGCTACGTACAGCATGAGTACCGCAGCCGGTTCGACCCGGTCTGGTCGCGTAGACTGGACCGGACGGAGGGAGAAGCCATGACCAGCACGCTTGCCCGCCCCGAATTGACCGCTTCCGATCGTTGCGACAGGTGCGGCGCCGCCGCGCGCGTCCGGGCAGTGCTGCCCTCCGGTGGAGAATTGCTGTTCTGCAGCCACCACGCCCGTGAGCATTCTCCGAAGCTCAAGGAGCTCGCAGCGGACATCCAGGCCGACGACATCTGACATCGCCGACAAGCAATCCCTATCAACCGGGGCGGTACCTCCACAGGTACCGCCCCGGATCTTTCTTCACCGACCGGCTGCGAGTTCGGCGACAGCGTCCAGCAGTCGATCCACTTCGGCGTCGGTGCTGTAGAAGTTCACGCTGGTCCGCACTGCACCGCCGCTGCCACCCAACCCCAACGCTTCAGCCAGCTCCCGGGCGTAGGCGTGTCCATGCCAGCAGTTGATTCCCCGAGCCGATAGAGCCTCGGTGACCTCGGCAGGCGCGCTGCCTTCCAGCCGGAAGTACGCCGTCGGGGTACGCCGGCTCGGGCGCCCGTAGAGCGTCACCTTCGGGATGGCCGCCAAGCCCGTCAACATCCGGCTGCCCAACGCGTCCTCATGAACTCCTGCGGCTCGGCGTGAGATCGCCAGCCGCTCGCGCTGGGTACCCCGAGCCGCGCCGTCCAGCTCCGACAGATGCGTCACTGCGGCAACGACTCCGGCCAGCGAGGCAAACGGATTGGTACCGAGTTCGAAGCGCTCCGGCACGGTGTCCGGAGACGGCAGCAGCTGGTCCGGGTGCAGGCCCTGCAGCAGTCTCGGATCGGCGGCGACGACAGCCGCCAGGTGCGGGCCTGCCCACTTGTAGGCGCTGGTGGCGTAGAGGTCGGCCCCGAGCGCCGCCAGGTCGACGTGCGCATGGGGGGTATGGTGCACCCCGTCCACGAAGCTGATCGCGCCGACCTCACGCGCCGCGGAGGTGATTGCCGTCACATCAGGGCAGGTGCCCACCAGGTTGGAAGCCGCGGTCAGCGCTACCAACTTGGTCCGCTCACCGAACAGCGCGCGCATCTCCTCGACGGGTAGCTCGGCGGTCTGCGGGTCCACGGCAGCGGTCCGCACGGTGACGCCAGCCCGGCGGGCCGCCTGAGCCCACGGCCGGATGTTCGCATCGTGGTCGAGCTGGGTGACCACGATCTCGTCGCCTTCGCGCCAGGTGTCTTGCAAGGCGCTAGCGAAGCGGTAGGTCAACGCAGTCATCGTCGGACCAAACACCACCCCGCGTGGGTCGGCAGCTCCGACCAGATCGGCCACCGCGCGGCGCGCCTGCGTCACGATCTCGGTGCCGCGTGAGCTAGCCCCAAACGGCGCACCTTGATTCGATACCCCGACGCGGTAGGTCTGCGCCACCGCGTCGATCACCACCTGCGGGACCTGAGTACCGGCCGCCCCATCCAGCCAGGCCCTCCCGTCACCCAGCGCCGGGTACTGCGCCCGCACCGTCGCCACGTCGAACGCCACACCACCCACTATGGCCGACCCGACATGGAGACATATCGGCGCTGTCGGACCCGTAATTACCTCGATATGTCTCCATGTCGGGGGGGTTGTGGAGGCGTTAGTGAGAGCGCAGGTAGGCGATACGTGCTTGGAGCTGGTCTGCGGTGGCTATTGCGGTGGGTGGGCCACCGCAGGCGGTGCGGACCTCCTGGTGGATCGCACCGTGCGGTCGACCGGTGCGATGATGCGCCAGCGCAACCAGGGTGTTCAGCTCACGGCGCAGCTCGCCCAGGCGTTCTCGCACCGTCGGCGGCTGCGCCGAGGCTGACTGCGCGCGCTCGGTCGCCCGGGTCAACTGCTGTTCCTGGCGGCGGCGCAGTAGCGCCCGCATCTGATCCGGCTCCAGCAACCCCGGCAACCCGAGGTAGTCCTGCTCTTCGTCAGTGGTGGCGAAGGCGGCCGTACCGAAAGAGGAGCCGTCATAAATCACCTGGTCCAGTTCAGCGCTGGCGCCCAGCGCGGTGAACGCGCGCTCCTGCTCGCTGGGCTCGTCGCGCTGCGCGTTGGCCTGCGCAAGGGCAGCGTCGTCCCAGCCCTCCTCGGCCCGGTGCGGTGCCCCGAGCACGTGGTCGCGCTGCTTCTCCAGCTCGCTCGCCAGTCCCAGCAGCACCGGCACGCTGGGCAAGAACACCGTGGCGGTCTCACCGGGCCGTCGGGAACGAACGAACCGGCCCACCGCCTGAGCGAAGTACAACGGGGTGGCCGCCGAGGTGGCGTACACCCCGACTGCGAGTCGAGGCACGTCGACACCCTCGGACACCATCCGGACCGCGACCAGCCAGCGCTGATCGGAGGCACCGAATTCGGCGATCCGCCCGGAGGCCGACGGGTCGTCGGACAACACCAGCACCGGCTCCCGTCCGGTGATGTCCCGCAGGATCCCCGCGTAAGCCCGCGCGGCAGTGTGATCAGTGGCGATCACCAGACCGGCCGCATCGGGCAGCGCACCGGCGCGTAGCTGGGTCAGCCGGGTGTCTGCGGCGGTCAACACCGCGGGGACCCATTCGCCCGCCGGGTCCAATGCGGTTCGCCAGGCCCGGGCGGTGTGCTCGGCAGTGAGCGGCTCCCCCAACCGCGCCGAATACTCCTCCCCTGCGCTGGTCCGCCAGCGGGCCTCGCCGGAGTAAGCCAGAAACACCACCGGTCGCACCACGCCGTCGGCCAGTGCCTCCGGGTAACCGTAGGAATGGTCGGCAGCGGAACGCAACGCGCCGTCGGCATCCGGCTCGTAGTTGACGAAAGGGATCGGCGTGTCGTCGCTGCGAAACGGCGTGCCGGTCAATGCCAGCCGGCGCACCGCCGGGGTGAACGCCTCCCGTACCCCGTCGCCCCAGCTCTTGGCGTCCCCGGCATGGTGGATCTCATCGAGCACCACCAGCGTGCGGCGTCCTTCGGTGCGTACCCGGTGCAGGGTCGGGTGCGCGGCGACTTGGGCGTAGGTGACCGCGACGCCATGATAGTCGCGTGAGGTGGCGCCCACGGTGTTGCGGAATTCCGGGTCCAGCGCCAGGCTCAGCTCGGCGGCCGCCGCCGCCCACTGGTGCTTCAGATGCTCGGTGGGGGTGACCACGGTGAGCGCGTGCACGGTCCGGTCGGCCAGCAGTTCGGCTGCTACCCGCAATGCGAAGGCCGTCTTGCCGGCTCCCGGCGTAGC
>DASQVB010000291.1:0-14354 GCA_035640975.1 Pseudonocardiaceae bacterium | reverse complement strand
ACCTACGGCTGGGGCGTCACATTTTCCAACGAGCTGCTCGACAGTCTCTACCGCAACGACCCGGAAAGTGCGGGACAGATATTCAGCAGTCCTGCATCCTGGGGCAACCAGGAAGTGCACGTTCGGAGCACGCAGCGGGCGCACCTCGGAGGATACGGATTCGCCATCGGTCGCAAGCATCTCCTTGACATCCTGGTCAAGCGAGCGTTGGCCCTTGGTGTCGATATCCAGTTCCAACGCGAGGTCAAGGACCTATCCGAGTTCGCTGACGCAGACTTGATCATCGCCTGCGACGGTGCGAACAGCCGCGTGCGCAAGCTGCACGGTGAGCACTTCCAGACCGGTGCCGATGTGGGCCGCAACAAGTATATGTGGCTTGGCACCCACCGGCTTTTCGACTCCTTCATGTTTGCATTCGAAGAGACCGCTGCCGGCTGGATCTGGTTTTACTCCTACCCTTTCAACGCCGACACGACCACCTTCATCGTCGAGTGCTCGCCGGAAACCTGGCAGGGGCTCGGCTTCGACATGCTCGGACCCGACGAGAGCATCACGTTGCTGGAAAAAATTTTCGCACACCATCTCGACGGTCACTCGCTCATGAATCCCCCGCTTGTGAACACGCAGCGCAATCTCGGCAAGACTTCGTGGCTGAACTTCACGCGGATCACCAACATGGCTTGGTATCACGACAACATCGTCCTGATGGGTGACTCAGCGCACACCACACACTTCTCAATCGGGTCGGGCACCACGCTCGCGATGCAGGATGCGATCGGGCTGGCCGATAGTCTGCACTCCCACGATGACCTCACATTGGCACTCGAGGATTATGCGAAGAAACGCCAGACCGCGATAGCGAATGCGCAGAGCGCGGCGGTGGGTAGCACCGAGTGGTTCGAGAACGTTCCCAGCCATATCGACCAGCCGGTCATCCAGTTCGCTTATACGTTGTGGAAGCGCCGCGGTCATTATCCCCGGTGGCGTTACCACCTTCACCTTGCCACGCAGATTGCGCCGCTGCGTAGATTGCGGCGAGCTGCCAGTTCGATAAGAAATTGCCTTCGAGCCCGTCGACGGATGAAGCTGGCTGGCATTCACATGTCGAAGCGTCGAAATATGGAGATCTCGGACGGGCCGGCTCGAGACGATGCTTCAGAACTGAACCTTCGTGCGCTACACTCACCCAGCGGGACTACACTGAATCAGAAATAAGAAAACGGGGGAGGGCGAGTGAAGAAGAAAATGAGAATCGTGTGTGTGGGTGGAGGACCCGCAGGCCTGTACTTCGCCATCTCTGCCAAGTTGCGCAATAGAGACCATGATATCACCGTTCTCGAACGAAATCCCGCTGGAGTGACGAACGGCTGGGGCGTCGGATACTGGGACGATGTCCTCGACCTCCTCTACCGTAATGACCCGGTGAGCGCCAGGGAGATACAAAAAGCTTCTGGGGTGTGGGATGGTGTGGAAGTGCATGTGGGGGGCAAGCAGGTGGCCTACCTCGGAGGTTATGGGTTGAGCATGGGCCGCAAGCGCTTGCTCGATATTCTCGCTGAACGGGCTACCGACCTCGGTGTCGACATCCAATTCGAGCGCGAGGTCAAAGATCTGTCCGAATTTACGGATGCCGATTTGATCGTAGCATCCCATGGTGTCAACAGTCGGGAGCGCCAGCTCTTTGCGGACCACTACAAGACGGATGTTCTGGTGGGTCGGAACAAGTATCTCTGGCTGGGCACGTACAGGGTGTTCGATGCCTTCAGATACGCGTTCGAGGAGACACCTTTCGGCTGGATATGGCTGCACGCCTATTACCTCGACGCCGAACGGAGCACCTGCATCGTCGAGTGCTCGACGGAGACCTGGAAAGGACTGGGCCTCCACGAGCTCGGGGCGGACCAGAGCATGAGCTTGTTGGAACAGATCTTCGCGCGTCACCTGCGCGGGAACTCATTGATCAACCAGTTGCGCAGCGTCGACCAACAGTTGCCCTGGCACAACTTCAGAATAATCAGAAACAACACTTGGTATCGTGATAATGTCGCACTCATAGGCGACGCCGCGCACACCACACATTTTTCGATAGGCTCCGGCACCAAGCTGGCAATCGGAGATGCGATCGCGCTCGCCGCGAACTTGGACTCCCACGATGACCTCGGCTCTGGGTTGAGGGCTTATGACGCGCAGCGGCGCGCCGAAGTGGATCCCATACAATGGAATGCGGTGAGCAGCATGCGATGGCTCGAAGACGTGACGGACGTCATCCGCCAGGACAGTGTGCAGTTTGCCTACGCACTGTCGAAGCGCCACCGTCCGCAGCAGCCCGTGTGGCGCTACCCTCTCCACCTCGCGACCCAGATTTCCGCGTTGAGGACGGTGCGTCGCAAGCTAGTCTCTGTTCGGAGATGGCGTCATGCTCAGCTGCGCGAACGTCTAGCTGACGTTCACCAACGTCCCTTTCACCGCGTCCAGCGCGCGCCGCTAAAGGCGTGACCAGAGCTCACGCCTGAGGTATATCAAAAATCTTGGTCAGCTGGGCGGCGAAGCCGATGTCGCCGTCAAGCTTCACCTTCCCGGTGACGAGCATCATCGTAGGTGAGCTGTTACCGGAGACCAGCTTGAGGAACTGCTCGCCAGCCATGGTGAAAGTGACGCGTGGCTCGTGCGATGGCTCGCTGGTAGTCACGCATTCCGGCGTTGAGGAGCCGTGGGCGCCGGTGATCCAGGTCTCATACAGCTCGCCGTCACCGTCGCTGCCGGTGAGCCGCCAGTGGATCGCGGAGTCGCGGCCCGGCGCATTTTCCGGGCGGAACTGACCGGCCATCCGGCTGAAGATCCGATCCAGCAGCGCGCGGCGCAACCTCGGATCGCTGAGTACCGCGTCGAGCTGGTCGTTCGAGGCATATTTGATCAACTGCGCGAAGGCTCGGGGCTCCATCGCGCCGCTGCCATTGCCGGGGGTGAGCAGCTGCGTGAACTCCGCCGTGGAGAGGTTCCTTGGGTCGATGTTGTTGACGTCCGCCATGGTTACTCCCTTGTCTACTCATGCTGGATCGTGCTCAACCATCGAGCCCGGGTGCGTGCTGATGGTGCCAGTGAGGTGCGGGCGCCCATCGGGATTGTGCACCGCGGCGTTCCACCCCCCGCGGGCCTCGGTGATGCTGACGTGCACGGTCGACGGCAACAGGGCCGCCCGGCCCAACCGGACGTCTACTGTGTACGCCTCGGGCAGCCGGGCATCCAGCGCAGCGAGGCATCGGGCCTTGGTGTACATGCCCTGCGCGATCGCTTGCCGGAATCCCAACGCGCGGGCGGCCAGCCGGTGCAGGTGGATCGGGTTGTAGTCCCCGGACACCGCCGCATAGCGGCGGCCGACGTCCCCTGCCAGCTGCCACATGGCCGTCAGCTCCGGCGGCGGTGGGACCGCACCGTGGCCAGGGTCGGAGGGCTTGTCCCGGCTGCCGCGGCGGTGCAGGTAGGTGCTTTCTTCGGACAACACCGGTGCACCGTCCACAGTGACCTGCGTCATCACGGTGAACTGGCTGCCTCGATTGTGGGGTCTCAGGTTGAGGGCATGTACCTGCAAGGTCAATCGCTCGTCGGCGCGGATCAGGCGGCGTGCGGTGATTCGGTTGCCGATCTGCACCAGCCCCAGTAGCGGGAAGGGGAAGTCTCGGCCGGTCATCAGCTGCAGCGCCAGCCCGAAGCTCAGCACGTGCGGGTAGGTGACGGGCAGCCGGTCAGACAGCGGGAACCCGCACACCCGCGCATAGGCCGCCAGGTGATGACGGTCGACGACCTGCTCGGGCAGCACCAGGACGGTATCCGGTAGTTGCCGAGATCGCCGTGGGCCGGGCAACGCACCCAGCGCCGCCTTGGCGAACAGAGGCACCGTCGCGGGCGGCGCGCTCAGCTCGATCGTCTTGGTCGCCGCCTGCATCAGGCTCCCATCAGGCTCTGCCCGCATACTCGGATGACCTGCCCGGTCACTCCGGCCGAGGCGGGTGCCGCCAACCAGGCCACCGTCTCCGCAACGTCGACCGGCAACCCACCCTGAGCAAGTGAGTTCAGCCGCCGGCCTGCTTCCCGCAGCACCAGGGGCATCCGGGCGGTCATCTCGGTCTCGATGAACCCCGGCGCGACCGCGTTGACGGTGATGCCGCGTTCGCCCAGCACCACTGCCTGCGCGCGGGTCAGCCCGATGACTCCTGCCTTGGAGGCCGCGTAGTTGGTCTGGCCGGCGTTGCCGCCGATCCCCGCGATCGAGGCCAGCCCGACCACTCGCCCGCCGGTGCCCAGCGTGCCTGCCTCCACCAGCGCCGCGGTGATCCGCTGCGGCGCGGCGAGGTTGACCTCGAGCACCGCGTCCCATTCCGCGTCGCTCATCCGTCCCAGCGTGCGGTCTCGGGTGATGCCGGCGTTGTGCACCACCACGTCCACCCCGCGGCGCAGCGAAGCGGCCTCGGCGATGCGTTGCGGTGCATCCGCGGTGGTGATGTCGCACTGCAGTGCGCTACCGCCGATCCGGTTGGCGACGGCCGCGAGGACGTCTCCGGCGGCGGGCATATCCAGGCAGACGACCTGTGCACCGTCTCGCGCCAGCGTGGTCGCGATCGCCTCGCCGATCCCGCGGGCGGCCCCGGTGACCAGCGCGATCTGTCGCCGCAATGGGTTCTCCCAGTCGGCCACCTCGGGCACTGCCGCCGCACTGACGTTGATCACCTGTCCGGACACGTACGCCGAGCGCGCGGACAGCAGGAACCGCAGGGTGGACTCCAGGGCAGTCTCCGCCCCAGGCGCCAGCCGGACGAGCTGCGCGGTGATGCCGTGACGTGCCTCCTTGCCCACTGAGCGGACGAAGCCTTCCACAGCCTGCTGCGCGGCGGCCTGCGCCGGATCGGTCGCCGACGGCTCACTGCCGAGCACGATCACCCGCCCGGACGGGCGTAGCGACCGGATGACCGGATGCAAGAACTCATACAGCGCCCGCAGCTGTGCCACCTCGGCGATCCCGGTGGCGTCGAACATCAGGGCGGCGTGGTTCCCAGCCGGTGCCGGGGTGCCCAGTTCGGTAAGCAGCGCATCGATCTGCTTGCCGACTCGCCCATCGGGTGCGGCACCGACCAGTACCGGACCGTCGAGTACTGGTCGTCCGGGAGTGTGTCTTTGCAGCCGGGACGGGTCGGGCAAACCCAGCCGCCGGACGAGGATGCGCCCGGGCGCGGATCGGACGAAGGACTGGTAGCGATCGTCCATCACGCCCCTACTCGTCGGTAGTATTACCGATAAGTAGGTTACCCGCACTCCAGGAGGGACAGCCATGACGCGCGCCGCTCGCTCGGTCGCGATCCTCGGGGGCAACCGCATTCCCTTCGCCCGGTCCAACAGTCACTACGCGCACGCGTCCAATCAGGACATGTTGACCGCCACGTTGGACGGCCTGGTCGCCCGGTTCGGCTTAGCCGGGCAGCGCCTGGACGAGGTCGCGGCCGGTGCGGTGCTCAAACACAGCCGGGATTTCAACCTCACTCGCGAGGCCGTGTTGGGTAGTGCGCTGGACCCGCGCACCCCCGCTTACGACGTGGCGCAGGCCTGCGGCACCGGACTGGAAGCCGCGATTCTGGTCGGTAACAAGATCGCTCTGGGGCAGGTTGAGGTCGGAATCGCCGGCGGAGTGGACACCACCAGCGACGCACCGATCGCCCTGAACGAGGACCTGCGCCGGGTGCTGCTGTCGCTGAATCGCGCTCGGTCGGCCGGCGCCCGGCTGCGCGCGTTGACCGGACTGCGGCCGGGCCAGATCGTCCCCGAGACCCCGCGCAACCGGGAACCGCGCACGGGACTGTCGATGGGCGAGCATGCCGCGGTGACCGCCAAGCAGTGGGAGATCTCCCGGGATGCGCAAGACGACTTGGCGGTGGCCAGCCACCACCGGCTCGCCGCTGCCTACCAGCGCGGTTTCTTCGACGATCTGATCACGCCCTACCTCGGGTTGCATCGCGACGAAAACCTGCGGCCCAACACCTCGATCGACACACTGGCGACGCTGCAGACGATCTTCGGGTCCGACACGATGACCGCGGGTAATTCCACCCCGCTGTCCGATGGGGCGTCGGCGGTGCTGCTGGCCAGCGAACAGTGGGCTGCGGAGCATGACCTGCCGGTGCTTGCGCACCTGGTGGACTCCCAGACCGCCGCCGTTGACTTCGTGCACGGGGCCGAGGGCCTGCTCACCGCGCCAGTGCACGCGGTGCCGCGACTGCTCGCCCGGCATGGGCTGGGCCTAGCCGACCTGGACCTGATCGAGATTCACGAGGCGTTCGCCTCCCAGGTGCTGGCCACGCTCAAGGCCTGGGAGGACGCCGACTACTGCAAGCGCGAGTTGGGCCTCGACGCCCCGATGGGTCCGGTCGACCGGGACAAGCTCAACGTGACCGGCTCTTCGCTGGCGGCCGGGCACCCCTTCGCCGCAACCGGCGGCCGGATCGTGGCCACCCTCGCCAAGCTGCTGCACGGGCGGGTGCTCAACACCGGGCGCCCGGCCACCGGACTGATCTCGGTCTGCGCCGCGGGTGGTCAAGGCGTGGTGGCGCTGCTTCGCAGCGCCTCGTGAGTGGCAAACAGTGTTATAGCACTGTTTGCCACTCACGAGCGGCGACGGTGGCTGTGCTGTCGTACCGGCTCGGTGCGGTTGACGGGGTGTCGGTCGCCGCGGCGCAGTGGGTCACGGCACTGCGCCGGCTGGGCTGCCAGGTGCGCACCGTCGCCGGAGCCGGGGCGGCGGATCGCCTGGTGCCCGGGCTCGCTTTCGACACCCGCCGCCCGGCTCGCAAGCGGGACATCGAGGCAGCGCTTCACGACGTCGACCTCGTGGTGGTGGAGAACGTCTGCTCGCTTCCGATGAACCCGCAGGTCAGCGAGGTGGTCGCGCAGGCGCTGCGCGGGCGCAGTGCGGTGCTACGCCACCATGATCTGCCGTGGGAGCGGGAGCGCTATGCCCACCTGAGCGGATGGCCACCGGATGATCCCGGCTGGCAGCACGTCGCGATCAGCAAGCACAGCGCCGCAGAGCTGGGCCGCCGCGGCATCGACGCGACCGCTGTCTACCCCGGCTACGCCCGCACCCCGCGCGGTAACCGGGAGGCAGCTCGAGCAGCGCTGGGCGTGGCGCCACAGCAGCGACTGCTTCTGCAGCCCACCCGAGCGATCCCGCGCAAGAACATCGCCACCGGGATCGCGCTGACGCAGGCCGTCGACGCGGTCTACTGGCTGACCGGGCCCGTGGAGGAGGATTACGGTCCACAGCTCGCCAATCTGCTGGCTACGGCCGGTTGCCCGGTGCGCCGCGGGCTGCCCCGCTGCCTGCGAATGGCCGACGCCTACGCCGCCGCGGATGCGGTGGTGTTGCCTTCGAAGTGGGAGGGCTTCGGCTTGCCGTTGATCGAGTCCGCGCTGGCGCAGCGACCGCTCGCGGTCAGCGACTACCCGGTGGCGCGTGAGGTGGCGAGGCTGGGATTCAGCTGGTTCCCTGTCGACGACCCGGCACCGCTGGCTGCCTGGTTCGCTGACCCTGACCCCGCGCTGTTGGCACGCAACCGTGCACTGGCTCAGCAGCATTTCGGCCCGGACGCGCTCGCCGGCCGGCTGTCCGACACGCTGTCTCGCGCCGGGCTGCGCTGTTCATGCGTTCGCTAGGAATTCCGTCGTGGCAACGCGCGGGTCAGGGAAAATGGAGAGTGCATGAATGAGTTGATCTGGCAGCGGACCGCAGATGCGGTGCGCACTGCGTTCGACTCGGGCGATCTCGCGGGATTGCGGCCGCTGTTGGACTCGGAGGTGCGGTGGCACGGTGCTAGTCCGGGCGGGTGCCACTCGGCCGCCGAAGTGCTGGCCTGGATCGGTGACAGGACAGCCGAGGGCGTCCGGTTCCGGCTTATCGAGTTGCGGCGGTCGGGCCATCGTGTGCTGCTGCACGTCGTTGTCGAGCCCGGTGCTCAGGAGGTCCACCAGATGTTGACGTTGGACAGCGCCGGCCGGATCGTACGACTGCTCGACTACAGCAACCGCGCTGTGGCCGAGCGGGACCTGGCCGCGCCGGCTCGGGACCGGGCCGCCGGTCCCGTCGGTCATCTCGTGCCGTTTGTGCGCGTCCGTGATGCGGCGGCCTCGATTGCCTTCTACCGGCAGTTGGGTTTCGCCGTCACCGACGAATATCGCCCACACGACCGTCTCGTGTGGGCCGCGCTGCGCAGCGGGAAGGCCGAACTGATGCTCGCTGAGAGCGGGGAGCCGGTCGACGCAGCCCTGCAGGGCGTGCTGTTCTACCTCTACAGCGACAACCTCGCCGAGCTGCGGCAACACCTGCGCGCCAACGGCATCTCGCCAAGCGAGATCGCCGACGGATCGCCTGGCCCGCGCGAGGAGCTGCGGGTGGACGACCCGGACGGTTACTGCCTCATGATCGCCCAACGCGCGACCTGATGGTCGGCCCGTTCAGCGGGCGCTGCGCTGCCCAACTAGGATTTCGATCATGTCAATGCTGGATGACTTGCTGATCCGGTTGCTGCGTGGCCCGGTACAGCGCCTGATGGCCGAAGAGCGCAACCGCTACACCCACGGTGACAGTGCGGACCCGCTCTACCGCTACCAAGTGCACGGCGTACTGGAGCGGCTGCATATCGACCCCACGGCGATCGTGAACAACGCGCTGTTCAACGTGTCCGGTGGGGAGATCACCATCGGTGAGTACGCTTTCTTTGGGCACGAGGTCGCGGTGCTTACCGGCACTCACGACATCACCAAGTTCGGTCGGGAGCGCCAGACCACCTATCCCCGTTCCGGGCGGGACGTGGTGATCGAGGAGGGTGTTTGGGTGGCCAGCCACGCGCTGGTGCTCGGGCCGGTGCGCATCGGCGCGCACGCGGTGGTTGCCGCCGGTGCCCTGGTGCTGGAGGACGTTCCGCCCTACACGGTCGTCGCCGGCCGTCCCGCGAAGGTGATCAAGAAGATCGACCAGCAGCGAACGTCAGGGTTGCGATCACTTAACAACCGAGTCGGTGGATTCAAGGCCAGGTAGTTCCTCGGCCTCGCACCGAGATCCTGTCGCATTTCCGCGCACAGCTGCCGATAGGTCACCTGCGCGCCGAGCACGCCGATGAAGCCGAGGAGGGCGACGATGATCGGTACCCACAGCGGCACCTGCGCGGAAGACACGATCGGAATTTAACCGAGGAGGGCGGCTCATCGGTGCAAGCTGCGTGGCCGCAGCGCAGGCGCACAACAGTCTCTATTGTCGCGACTGTGATCGAGTGGTTCCGGCGTCAACGGTGAAGGTTGAGCTCGGCGCGGGAGAGAAGCCGCATCCCGACTACGACGTCCATGTCGACATCCTCCCGTTGCCCGATATCGAAGTGATCAGCTGGATCGATCCGCTGCCGTTCGCCACCGCCTCGGTCGACGCGCTGCGCGCCAATCACGTGCTCGAACACCAGAGCTACGAGCTCGTCGAGCCGACCCTGCGCGAATGGGCCCGGGTGATGCGACCCGGTGCTCGGCTGGACATCGGCGTGCCGGACGCTCGATTCGTCGCCACGCAATGGGTGCGGGGCGAGATCGACACTGCCGAAGCGAACTACTGGATCCTCGGTGGCCACTCCGACCGGGCCGCTCACCAGGGCGTCGATGCCCGCGGTGTCCCGCGCTGGCTCTGGAACGCCCACCACACGATGTTCGACGCCGAGTCGCTGGGCGCGCTGGTCTCTTGCTGCGGATTTGTCGACCTGGACATCTTCACCTACGACATCCGCAACCTGCGCTGCTACGCCCTGCGTTCCCCGTGATCGGCGATACCGTGGGGCTTCGCTGACAGAGGAAGCGAATGCCGCTGGCCACAGCTGCGACCGGGATCGACAAGCAGGTAGTCAACTTTAGTAGCCGTATTACTCCTACGTGCCGACGGCCGCCTGGACCTCAGCGTGCAGGCCCGACGTGAGTTATCAGACATCGCCTACGCGATCCGCCTGGCACATCGGTAGGTAGGGTCACGACCGTGGAGGGTCCAGACGAGCACGCCGTGGCCGTCGCGAATTTCGCGTTCGAGCTCGGCGTGCTTAAGCGGATACGCCGCCCTGGCTGGTGGCATGCGGGAGTACGGGATCCCGAATCGGTTGCCGAGCACAGTCTGCGGGTTGCGCAGCTTGCTTCGCTCATCGCTGCGATCGAGGGTGCCGAACCAAGCCGGGCGGCGCTGCTCGCCGTCCGGCACGACTCGCAGGAAACCCGCACCGGGGACATCCCGCACACCGCCAAGCCTTACCTCGACCGGCATTCACCCGAACTGATCACCGCTGACCAGACTGTCTCACTACCAGACACCGCACGTAAGACCGTGCAGGAGGCGGTCGCGGAGTACGAGGCGCAGCAGACGCCCGAGGCACACTGCGCAAAAGACGCCGACAAGCTGGACTGCCTGACCCAGGCCATTGAGTACCAGGACGCGGGCTACGCGAGAGTGCAGGGTTGGATAGATTCCTCACGCAGCGGCTTGTGGACCGATACCGCACGCCGCATCGCCGACGCCGCTCTCCACACTTCGCCTCTCGCCTGGCGGGGGCGTTGATTAGCGGTGGGCGGCGTCAAGGGCTATTACCCGTCGCGTTGTTGCGCCGGTTCCGGGTCGGTACCGGTCACCCAGCCGTCTGACGTGGCCAGCGGCAGTCCGCGCAGCGGTGCTTGCGCCTTGAGTAGCATCTCATCGTATTCGGAATGGGCATCTGAATCGAGCACGATGGCCCCGCCTGCACCGATAGTCAGTTCGTCGTGCCATCTCACCGCGGTGCGGATCACGATGTTCAGGTCGGCGGTTCCGTCGAACCCCAAATAGCCGAGCGTACCCGAATAAACTCCCCGCGCCTCGGTCTCCAGTGAATCGATAATTTCCATGGTGCGCAGTTTCGGCGCACCGGTCATCGAACCACCGGGAAAGCAGGCTCGAACGCAGTCCACCGCGGTGACGTCTGACCGCAGAACTCCACGGATTGTGGACACCAAGTGATGCATGGTCGCGTAAGATTCCGTTGCCATGAATTTCGGTACCACGACGGTGCCGATCTGGCATACTCGGCCGAGATCGTTGCGGAGCAGGTCCACGATCATGAGGTTCTCCGCGCGGATCTTGTCGTCGTTCTGCAGTGAACTCCGCAGCTGCTCGTCCAGCTGGGAATCAGTGCTGCGCGGTGTCGTTCCCTTGATCGGCTTGCTTTCGACGGTGCGTTCGGAGTCAATGCGCAGGAACCGCTCAGGCGACGAGCAGAAGATGGCGAGTTCGCCCAGCCGCAGCAACGCCGAGTACGGGGCGGGATTGAGTCGTCGTAACCGCCGGTAGAACTCCAGATCGTCCTTGGGTGCGGGCAGCCTAAGTTTGTTGGTGAGGCAGATCTCGTAACTCTCGCCTGCCCGCAACTGGCGCTGGCACTCCGCGATATCCGCGAGATACTGCGGCCGGGTACGTACTAACCAGTCCGAAATCCGGGCATTGTCGGCCACCACCGGCGGCGCAGCGCCGGCAGCCGCCGTGGGCAGTTCCCGCAGCGTGTCAACCGTACGGTGGAGCCACGCTATCGCCGGGTCAGCGGCGTCGGGTTCGACCACGGCGACGACGTACGTCTGGTGCTGAGCATGGTCCACCGCGACGAACTTGCTCGCCCGGATCCACATCGCGTCCGGCGTCCGCGCCCGGTGCACACTGGGCGAACCGACGTCAGCTTTCAGTTCATAACCGAAGTAGCCGACGTAGCCACCGTTGAGGTCGAACGGCAGATCTTGCGCTCCGAGCACCTGCCGGTTCGTCCGCCGATCCAGCGCGTCGAAGATGGTGCCGGTCTCCAGGTACGGGATACCGGCGGTGGGCTCCACGAGCACCGCGTCGTCGCCGATCCGGGAGGTGAGGACCTCACCGTCCGGCCCGTCGGCGTCCCCGAGAAAGGAAAACCGGGACAGGCCTGCCTCGACACATGCGCTGTCCAGCCAGAACGCCCGGGCGCTCGCGCCGTGCAAGGTGATGAATGCTGCTTCGGTGTCGACTGCCCGATCGATGCGCCGCACGAGCACCCGCATCGCCGGGAGTTCACCGCGCCGGGGTCGCGCTGGCCCAACCGGCACGGTGCGCCGTGACGGCGCGGCCGGCTGGTGCGAGGCCAGGGCCAGCTCGCGGAAATTGGCCACTAGTTGGGCACCATGTTCGGTACAGAAGGACTCGGGGTGAAACTGCACGCCCCACCGCGGCACGTTCCGGTGGCGCAGGCCCATGATCACACCGTCCTCCGCCCACGCCGTCGCTTCCAGCTCGGGTGGGAGCGGATCGGCGACGCACAATGAGTGGTATCGGACCGCAGTGAATCCCTGTGGCAGCCCAGCGAAAATCCCGTCGCCAAGGTGGTGCACCGTGGTCAGGTGGCCGTGTCTGGGTCGCGGTGCACGGCGTATCTCGGCGCCGGCGACCAGGCCGAGTCCCTGGTGGCCGAGACAGACCCCGAGGACCGGCAGTTGCGTCTGGCGCAGGATGTCCTGCGAGTACCCGAAGTCCCGGCGCGAGGCCGGCCGCCCGGGACCAGGCGAGACGACCGCGCCGTCGAAGTTTTGGACATCCAGCTTGTGCCATTCGGGGTCGTCGTTGGACACCACCACCGGCTCGATGCCGTAGACCTCGGCCAGGAGCTGATACAGGTTGTAGGTATAGGAATCGTAGTTGTCGATCAGCAACGTACGCATGGCGCCCCAATCCGCACCTCATCGCGCAGGTCGGGGCCGCAGCCGGCTGATGATCCCCGCAACGTCGGCACGGTACGGTCGGTGACCCGAGTTCTCGTGGCAGCGTAGGCGTAGGTCAGCCTTTACTGTGACAGCCTCTATTGTCACGACTGTGATCGAGCGGATCCGGCGCCGGCTGGACGACGTGCAGAAAGTTGATCACGCTGTCTCGCGATGGATCGGGCAGCAATCGCCGACCCCGCTCGACGCCGTGATCAAAGGCCTGAGCAGGGCAGCGAACCACAGCGTGCTGTGGTTGGCCATCGCGGCCGTGCTGACCACCAGGAAAGGTGCCACCCGGCGCGCCGCGATGCGCGGCCTGCTGGCCATCGCCGCCACGAGCGTCACCGCAAACGTCGGGCTCAAATCGACGCTGCCGCGCCGCCACCCGCCGGCCGAGGAGTTGCCTGCCTACCAGGTGTATGCCAACCCACCGACCTCGTCGTCGTTCCCATCCGGGCACGCGGCGACCGCGGCGGCGTTCAGCACGGCCGTCGCGTTGGAGTGCCGCAATGCTGGTATGGCCATCGCTCCGCTGGCCGCCGCGGTCGCGTACTCCCGGCTCCACGTCGGCGCGCATTGGCCGTCCGATGTGGCGGTGGGGGCAGCGATCGGCTCCGGCATCGCGCTGAGTACCCGCCGCTGGTGGCCGGTGCGGACGACCGACGAGGCCCGGGCGCGGCCGCACGGCGACGCGCCGGTGCTGCCGGCCGGCGCGGGCCTGGTGTTGGTAGCGAATCCGCGATCCGGCGACCCCGGGATTGACCCGGCCGACGAGATAGCCGAGGCGCTGCCATCCGCCACTGTGCTGCGGACCGCGGAAGGAGAGGACCTCGAGGATCTGCTCGAGACCGCCCTCGCGGCTGCGGATAGTCGAAGCAACGGCGCGGCGCGGGCCATCGGTGTCGCCGGCGGTGACGGGACGGTGGCAGCCGCAGCGGCCGTCGCGAGCCGGTACGGCTTGCCGCTGGTCGTGGTGCCGACCGGCACCCTCAACCACTTCGCGCGCGACGTCGGGGTGTACGACCTGCAGGAAGCCGTCGACGCCACCCAGACCGGCGAGGCGGTCGCGGTTGACCTCGGTGTGGTGAAGATCCACGGTGGCGGGCAGGTGCCACACACGCGGTACTTCCTCAACACCGCGAGCCTCGGCGGCTACTCCGACCTGGTGCGGTTGCGGGAGAAGTGGGAGCGCAGGTTGGGGAAGTGGCCGGCGTTCGCGGCTGCGCTCGTCACGTCGTTGCGCCATGCTCAGCCGCTGCGGGTGAAGCTGGACGGAAAAGAGCAGACGCTGTGGATCCTGTTCGTCGGCAACGGGCCGTACCACCCGCGCGGCATGGTGCCGGCCTGGCGGCCGCAGCTGGACTCCGGGCTGCTCGACATCCGCTACATTCGCGCGGACCGGCGGTTCTCCCGAGCCCGCGCGATCATCGCGCTCATGCTGGGTGCCATGGAGCACACCCGAACCTATGTGCAGCGGGAGGCGCCCTCGCTTGAGGTGGAGCTGATCGGCAATCACGCCTCGCTGGCTACCGACGGTGAGA